>JAEZID010000305.1 GCA_023416195.1 Pseudomonadota bacterium
GCCGCCGACGTGCTGGCGGGATGGGCCTGACAGCGCGGTAACGTTACAGGGACGGGTGCCACTCGCCGCGCGCCCGCAGGTAGTCCTTGGCGTCACGGACACCTTCGGCCGCGGCGACGCGCAGCCAGCGCAGCCCCTCGCTCTCGCTCGCGGGAACGCCGCGCCCCTCGACCAGCGCCACGCCCCAATGATAGCGGGCGAGCGGCGCATAGCCGGCATCGTCGTTCATGTGGGCGCCGCGCCGCATCAGGTCGGCCGCCGCCTCCAGATCCTTCGGCACGCCCTGCCCGTTCTCGTGCAGCATGGCGAGCCAGATCATCGACCAGACATTGCCCTTGGCGACGCAGCGATGAAGGATTTCGACCGCTGCCGCATGGTCCCCCGTCTTGTCCGCCGCGTAGGCGTACAGACAGCCGATAGGGTGGTCCTTCTTGTCCCCGACGAAGCTCCGGTAACTCAGATCGTCGGCCGACGCCGCACCCGCCGCGACGCTCAGGCCGAAAGCAAAAGCAAAGTGAACGCCCCACCGCATGACAAATCCCCTCCGCCACCCGAACGAATCCAGTGTGCCCCAGTGGCCGGGACGGCGACATACGACTTTTGAGTGAATGCGTCACCGCCACTCGTCCAGGGCGCCGTTCCCTGGCACTGTATGGCGGATCGGACTGGGAGAGACCGTCATGACGACTTTCGACACCGAATGCCTGCGCCGCGCCATCGCGCTCAGCCGCGCCCACATGCAGGCCGGGGCCGGCGGCCCCTTCGGCGCCGTGGTCGCCAAGGACGGCCGGATCATCGGCGAGGGATGGAACCGGGTCACCTCCTCCAACGACCCGACCGCGCACGCGGAGGTCGTCGCCATCCGCGACGCCTGCACGACGCTGGGCGCCTTCAGTCTCGCCGGGGCCACGCTCTACACCAGTTGCGAGCCCTGCCCCATGTGCCTGTCGGCCAGCTATTGGGCGCGGCTCGACCGCATCGTCTACGCCAACGCCCGAGACGACGCGGCGGCCATCGGCTTCGACGACGCCTTCCTCTACGAGGAGGTCGCCCTGGCGCTGGAGCTGCGCAAAATCCCCATGCAGCGCCTGCTGGCGGAGGAAGCCCGCGCCGTCTTCGACGAATGGGCCGCCAAGCCCGACCGCATTCCCTACTGAGCGCCGCGTCGAGGCGTCACCCCTCTCCTTCCCTGCGGTAGGGCGACAGTTCCATCAGCGCCTCCGTCTCGGCCTCGACGGCTGCCCGCTCGCGTTCCAGATGGTCGGCCAGGGCACGGCGGAAGCCGGGATCCTTGACCCAGTGCGCGCTGTAGGTGGTCACCGGCAGATAGCCGCGCTGGATCTTGTGCTCCCCCTGCGCGCCCGCCTCCACGCGTTTCAGCCCTCGCTCGATGGCGAAGTCCAGCGCGCGGTAATAGCAGGCCTCGAAATGCAGGAAGCGGTAACTGCCATCGGAGCCCCAGTTGCGGCCGTACAGCGCGTCGGCACCGATCAGATTCAGGGCGCCGGCCACCCACTCCCCCTTGTCCTCGCACATCACCAGCGCCACCCGGTCGGCCATGGTCTCGCCGAGCAGCCGGAAGAAGGCGCGGTTCAGATAGCCGCCGCCCCACTTGCGGTCGGCCGTTTCCATGTAGAAGCGGTGGAAGGCGTCCCAATGCTCCGGCTTCAGTTCGTCGCCGGTCAGCGTATGCAGGCGCACGCCGCTCCCCGCCACCTCGCGCCGCTCCTTGCGGATGGACTTGCGCTTGCCCGACCGGAGCGTGCCGAGAAAATCGTCGAAGCTGGCGTAGCCCCGGTTCTCCCAATGATACTGTACGCCGGTCCGTTGCAGCCAGCCGGCCCCGCCCAGCCGGGTCCACTCGCCCTCGGTCGGGAAGGTCACGTGCACCGACGACACGTCGTAGCGCCGCGCCACCTCCTCCATGGCCTGGATCAGCGCGGCGTGAATGGCCTCTCCCGCCTCGGGCGCGACCAGCAGGCGCGGCCCCGGCACGGGGGTGAAGGGCACGGCGACCTGAAGCTTCGGGTAATAGCTGCCGCCCGCCCGCTCGTAGGCGTGCGCCCAACTGTGATCGAAGACATACTCGCCGTAGGAATGGCTTTTCAAATACATGGGCACGGCGCCCACGATCCGCCCCGTCGCGTCCAGCGCCACCAGATGGCTGGGCTGCCAGCCGGTGCGCCGGGTGGCCGATCCCGACTCCTCCAGCGCCAGCAGGAAGGCGTGGCTGAGGAACGGGTTGTCCGGACCGGCGCAGGCGTCCCACTGCTGCGGGTCGGCCAGACCGATGCCGGTCAGGACCTTGACGGTGATGGCGTCGCTGCCGTCGGGCATGCTTCCTCCTTCACGGATGCGCCAAGGGAGGTGGGCGCCCCGCCGCAGCGCGGCAAGACGCCCACCGGGTAAGCGTGCCTTAAGCCAGTTCCAGAACGGCATCCACCTCGACCGCCACGTTGCCGGGCAGCGACGGGGCGCCCACGGCGGCGCGGGCGTGTTTACCGGCCTCGCCGAACACCTCCATCATCAGCTCCGACGCGCCGTTGATGACCAGCGGGTGGTCGTGGAAGTCGGGGCCGGAATTGACGAAGCCGCCCAGGCGCAGCACCCGCGCCACCCGGTCCAGATCGCCGCCGCAGGCCGCCTTCGCCTGCGCGATGATGTTCAGGGCGCACAGCCGCGCGGCCTCCTTGCCCTGCTCCACGGTGAAGTCCTGGCCGAGCTTGCCGACGAAGCGCCGCTCGCCGTTCCACACCGTGACCTGCCCCGACACATACAACGTGTTGCCCGAGATGGTGTAGGGCACATAGGCGGCCACCGGGGCCGCCGCCTGCGGCAGTTCGATCCCCAGCTCCTTCAGCCGCGCCTCGATCCGTCCGGCCATGGTCTTCCCTCCTTATTGGCTTGGGATCCCGACGATAGCCGCCGGGACGGGCTTTCGCCAAGGGCCGGGCTGGGAAGATTCATCCACGGGAGTCATCGGCAAGTCCATCCTTGCCCGGCAAACTTTTCCACAGGCACGCGGAAAGATCCTGGTGCCGGTCCAAAGGCATTTTCGGCAGGCGAAAAATTAAACCCAGCCAAATCAATGCTTTGATCAGGTCTCCACAAATTGGCACGGCATTTGAAAGGGGAGAGGCACGCAAATGCACGTTGCCTCGCTTCGGTTTCAAGCACCAACCGCGGGGCGAGCCTCATAAAGGAGACTTGGAGCCATGGCCATCAACGACGTCGCCCTCACCGCCTCGATGCGCACGAACCTTCTGCAACTGCAGAGCGTGAACGACAAGATCGGGACGAAGCAGAACATCCTCTCGACCGGCAACAAGATCAACTCGGCCCTCGACGGCCCGACCGCCTTCTTCGCGGCGAAGGGCCTGAACCAGCGCGCCGGCGACCTGTCGTCGCTGAAGGACGCGATGGGCCAGTCGATCAGCACCATCAAGGCCGCCGACAAGGGCGTGACCGCCATCGAGAGCATGATCGAGCAGGCCCGCGGTCTGACCACCGCCGCCTACTCGGCCCTGGGCAACGACGCCGGTTCGGTGGCCACCCGCAAGGCGCTGGCCGAACAGTTCAACGCGCTGAAGAACCAGATCGACAAGCTGGCCGGGGACAGCGGCTACCAGGGCAAGAACCTGCTCGCCGGCGACGGCATGCGCATGGACTCCACCGCCGCCTCGCGCACCGCTCTGAACACCATCACCGGCATCGAGAACGCCCGCGTGACCAACGTGGTGTCGGCCGACACCTACACGGTGCGCGTCAAGGGCGACGGCTCGATCGAAGGTGCGGCCGGCGACATCGCCAACGCCGAAATGGCGCACGGCCTGACCGGCATGAAGCTGTCGGGCACGATGTCCAGCACGCTGGGCAGCTTCTCCGACGTCCAGATCGAGGTGCGCGGCGCGGTCGGCCGCGAGCGCTCCTTCATCGTCTCGGACGGCAAGGAATCCCGCACGATCACCTACTTCGACAACAACCAGCGGATCGAAGCCAACACCACGACGGCGGCGACCTCGGGCGTACCGCAGGTGACCAACGTCAACGTCAGCGGCACGATCGAAGCGGGCGACCTCTTCTCGATCACCGTCGAGGGCCAGACCTTCACCTACAAGGCGACCGCCGACGACGTGACCATCGGCCAGAACGCCGCCGCCAACGTGGCGTCCAAGCTGGCCGCCTCGATCTCCGCCCAGATCGGCACCGGCCGTCTGGCCGGCAAGGACATCGACTCGGTAACCATCCACTCCAACGGTACGATCACGCTGACCGGCGCGACCACCCCGGGCGTAGCCCGCGAGATGACCGTTTCGGCCAGCGCCGAGAACGCGCTGACCAAGCGCATCTCCGAGAGCTTCGCGTCGGGCACGGTGGTGTCCTTCACGATCGACCGCAAGCTGCTGGAGCAGGCGGCCAACGGCGGCAACGGCGTCTCGACCATCGAAAAGAAGGTCGACATCCAAATCCAGGCGAGCAACCTGAACGGCAACACCATCACCCGCGACGGCATGGCCAACCGTGGCGAGGGCAAGCTGTCGGACGGTGAGAACTCCTTCGCCTTCGACAGCGGCACGGTGCGCTTCAACGTCGATCAGAAGACCATCAAGGAAGCGGCGTCCGGCAACAAGGCGGCGAACCTGGTGACGGTGCAGGTGACCGACGCCAACACGGCGAACGACCTGACGGTGCAGTTGAACGAGCGCAACACCAACTCGATCACGGTGAAGGCGCAGAACCTGACCACCAGCGGCCAGGGCCTGCGTATGGACTACGCCCAGAACAACTGGATGGACCGCGCCGACATCGACAAGGCGGTCGCCGGCATCGACCACGCGAAGCAGACGCTGCGTTCGGCCTCGCAGACGCTGTCCACCAACCTGAACATCATCACGACCCGCGAAAGCTTCACCAAGGAGTTCAGCGACGTGCTGGTGGAAGGCGCCAACAAGCTGACGCTGGCCGACCAGAACGAGGAAGGTGCCAGCCTGCTGATGCTGCAGACCCGGCAGCAGCTGGGCACCATCGCCCTCTCGCTGGCCAACCAGTCGCAGCAGTCCATCCTGCGCCTGTTCTAATCGGCCGCTCCCCCGGCAAAGCAACGTGCTGCGTGACGGGCGCTCCTTCGGGAGCGCCCGTTTTCATTGTTTCAGGTTCATTCCTTCAGGGCCGCCTCGACCAGGGCGCGGGCGTCGGCGGCCAGCCTGGCACGCTCGGCCGCGCGCGTGTACATCATGTGCCCGCCGTCATAGACCGCGACCCGCACCCGGTCGCCCTGCCCGTCCGGCAGTTCCAGCCGCGAGGCGACCCAGCGCGAAGCCATGTAGGGCGTGATCAGGTCGGTGCGCCCGTGCGCGATCAGCACCCGCAGGGACGGTTGCAGCGTCAGCGCCGATTGCAGATCGCCGGTGGCGTTCGGCTGGCCCATGCGCGGCCATTCCCAGCCCCGGTTCACCCGGTCGGACAGCAGGCGGAACGGCACCTCCGTCCGCACGCCCAGATGCTCGGCGGCGTAGCTGGCGAAGGCCGTCGTGTAGGTCGGCACCGTCCCTTTCAGGAACGGATCGAACGGCAGGCGCGCCGCCCCCGGGTCCGGGTCGGCGGCGGTGAAGGTGCCGTCGTAGACGCTGGTCACCTGCCCCCGGCCGCGCAGCAGTTCGCGGGCGAAGATCCCGGCCGGAATGCTGCCGCGATGCCGGGTGACGACCTCCTCCGGCAGCCCGGTCGTCCGCGCCACCTCGGCGAGGAACTCCCGCGCCGCGCCGATCCGGCGGTAGTCCAGCCCGGCCAGCCCGGTCAGATAGCCGCCCAGCGCGAACCGCTCGGCCGCCTCCGCCGCCTGCTCCGGCGTCCCCGGCACCAGCCCGTGCGCCGCCGCCGAGGCCGCGTAGGCCGGCAGCTTCAGCGCCGGTCCCAGCAGGCCGGATTCGTCCCGGATGGTCGCGAAGTCCACCACCGGCGACACCATGATCAGCCCATTGACGGCGATGCCGGTGCGGTCGATCAGCTCCTCCGCCATCTTGGCGATGCGAAAGCCGCCGTAGCTTTCGCCGACCAGGAATTTCGGCGAGTCCCAGCGCTCGTTGCGGGTCAGCCAGAGGCGGACGATCTCCGCCATGGCGCGGGCGTCGGCCTCGACCTTCCAGAAGCGCTTCTCGGCGTCCTCGTCCGTCTTCGTCGCGCGGCTGTAGCCGGTGCCGACCGGGTCCACGAAGACCAGATCGGCGAAGGCCAGCCAGCTGTCCGGATTGTCCACCAGCGGCGAGGGCGGGCGCGGCAGCGAGCCGTCGTCGTTGAAGGCCACCACCTTCGGCCCCAGCGCCCCCAGATGCAGGTAGGCCGATGCCGCGCCGGGACCGCCGTTGAAGACGAAGGCGACCGGGCGCTTGCCCTTCGGCGCCCCATCGGCGGTGTAGGTCACCGTGAAGACGCGCGCCGCGACCTCCTCCTTCGCCCCCTCGCGGAGCGGCAGGAATTCGGCCACCGCCGTGTAGGCGAGCGGTCCGCCGGGCTGGGCCAGCGTGTGATGGGTGACGCTGCGCTGCGCGTCGAAGGGCGCGCCGGCCTGTTCGGTCCGCTGTTCCGGCTTGTCCGGCTTGTCGGCCTTGTCCTGCGCCCACCCGACGCCGCCCGGCGCCAGGATCAGCGGAATCGTCAAGGCGAGCGGCAGCAGGCGGGAGCGCATCATGGATTACCCGATCTTTGGAAGGGCACTCTTTGGACGGACACTCTTTGGACAGACATGGCCGCATATTGCGGCGCGTCGACGGCCGGACAACCCCACAACCCTCTTTCATTAAATTAGTATAATCTTATATACAGACACAGAACGGATCGGAGACATCGTGATGGAATCGGCGGCCTTCCTTCCCGCCTTGGCCGGCGGAGCCTTGATCGGCCTGTCGGCCGCCCTGCTCGTGCTTGCGAACGGCCGCGTTGCCGGCATCAGCGGAATCGTCGGCAACCTTCTGGGGTCGTCGGACGACGGCACCGGCTGGCGTCTCGCCTTCCTTGCCGGAATGCTGCTGGCCCCGCTCGCCGCCGTCGCCCTGACCGGACGGGTTCCGCCGGTGACCATCGCGGCGCCGACCGGCCTGCTCGTGCTCGCCGGCTTCCTGGTCGGGCTTGGCTCGCGGATCGGTTCGGGCTGCACCAGCGGCCATGGCGTGTGCGGCATCGCCCGCCTGTCGCCGCGCTCCCTCGTGGCAACCGGGCTGTTCATGGTCTCCGCCGCCGCCACCGTGTACGTCGTCCGCCATGTGATCGGAGGCTGAGGCCATGCCGCAACGGATCGTTTCCCAAAGGATCGTTTCCCTGATCGCCGGGCTGCTGTTCGGTTTAGGCCTCATCCTGTCCGGCATGACCGACCCGGCGAAGGTGCTGGCCTTCCTCGACGTGGCCGGGCGCTGGGATCCGACGCTGGCGCTGGTGATGGGCGGCGCGATCCCCGTCGCGGCGGTCGGCTTCGCGCTGGCCCGGCGGCGCGGCGCCCCACTGCTGGGCGGCGCGTTGCGCATACCGACACGCCGCGACATCGACGCGCGGCTGGTCGGCGGTTCGCTGCTGTTCGGCGTCGGCTGGGGGCTGGCGGGCCTGTGCCCCGGCCCGGCGCTGGTCACGGCCGCTTTCGGCCTTGTCCCGGCGCTGGTCTTCACGATGGCCATGCTGGCCGGCATGCTCGCCCACCATCTGCTGTTCGAGGCCGGACCACACCCGCGCAACGTGGCAAAAGGTAGCGGAACTAACTGTTGATGCCCTGCCGTGAACCGTTTATATGCGAATGGTATTATTACCTTTAGTTGGGCGTTGAGCGATCATGGGCATGCCGGCCATCGACTACCAGGAACTGGTTTGGAGCGACGACCTCGCCTTGGGCATCGAGAAGATCGATGAGCAGCACATGCGCTGGATCGAACTGGTCCACGCCTTCCAGACCGCCGTCGCGGAAGGCCGCTCGCGCGAGGAGGTCTACCGCATCCTGGCCGAGGCGGTGGTCTACACCGAAAGCCATTTCGCCAGCGAACAGGACGCCATGGTGACGGCCGGCTATCCCTTCCTGGCCGACCACATCCAGCAGCACGCGCTGGCCTGGGAGCAGTTGCACGCCTTCACCACCGGCGCCGTGCCGGAGGAGGACATCGCCTCCTATCTTGCGACCTTCCTGCCGCAATGGCTGATGCTGCACATCAACTCGGCCGACCGCCAGTTCGCCCGCTGGCTGAAGGAGCGCGACTCCGCCCCCGCCGGTTCCCTCGCCCAGCCCGGCGGCCGCCTGTTCACCGACATCCCCGTCTGATCCGCTCTTCCCTGAAAAAGCCCCCGTTCGCCGGTGCGGACGGGGGCTTTTTCGTGCGCGCGATCGACAAACCCAACGCCACAAACCCAACGCCACAAACACCACGGGGGAGGCCCGAAGGCCTCCCCCGTTCCGCCATGCCGGGGATGGAACCGGCTGGCCTCAGCTGCAGCCCGTGGTCGAGCCGCAGGTGTCGCACTTCAGGCAGGTGCCGTTGCGGACGAGCGTCATGTTCCCGCACTCGCCGCACTGGTCGCCCTCGTAACCGCGGGCGCGGGCTTCGCGGATGCGGTCGTAGCGGTTGTCGCTGTACCCGCCGCCGTAGGCTGTGCCCGTCGTGGCGTGGGCCGAGGCGTGACCGCCGGCGTGCGCCGTGGCCGAGGCCACCGCCGCGCTGGAAGCCACCGCCGTGTGCGCCGCCGCCGCCGTGGCCTGGGCCGCGTCGGTGCCGGTCGCGGCCAGCGCCATCGCCGCCGCCCGCTGCGACTGCCCGCCGTTCAGGACGCGCAGGTTGCTGCGGACGTAGCCGGTCGAGGCGACCTTGCGGACGATGTCCGACGGCTGGACCGGCTCATCCGGCAGATCGCCCTGCTTGTCGCCGGTGCCGACCGTGAAGGGCAGCAGGTCTTCCGGCGTGGCGTGGGCCAGATCGGTGCGGCTCAGGTAGGAGATCGCGATCTCGCGGAACACGTAGTCGATGACCGAGGTCGCCATCTTGATGGTGTCGTTGCCGGTCACCATGCCCGACGGCTCGAAGCGCGTGAAGGTGAAGGCCTCCACGAACTCCTCCAGCGGCACGCCGTACTGCAGGCCGATGGACACCGCGATGGCGAAGTTGTTCATCAACGACCGGAAGGCGGCGCCCTCCTTGTGCATGTCGATGAAGATCTCGCCCAGGCGGCCGTCCTCGTACTCGCCGGTGCGCAGGTAGATCTTGTGGCCGCCGACCGTGGCCTTCTGGGTGTAGCCCTTGCGGCGGTGCGGCAGGCGCTCGCGCTCGGCCGACTTCCGCTCGATGATCTTCTCGACCACCTTCTCGACGATCCGCTCGGAGACCATCTGCGTGCGCACCGCGTTCGGCGCCTCGACGATCTCCTCGACGCCCTCGTCCTCCTCGTCCAGCAGGGCGGCCGACAGCGGCTGGCTCAGCTTGGAGCCGTCGCGGTACAGGGCGTTCGCCTTCAGGCCCAGGCGCCAGGACATCAGGTAGGCGTCCTTGCACTCCTCGACCGTCGCCGTGTTCGGCATGTTGATGGTCTTGGAGATGGCGCCGGAGATGAAGGGCTGGGCGGCGGCCATCATGGTGATGTGGCTGGCCCAGGACAGGAAGCGCTTGCCGATGCGGCCGCAGGGGTTGGCGCAGTCGAACACCGGCAGGTGCTCGGCCTTCAGGAAGGGCGCGCCCTCCAGCGTCATGGCGCCGCAGCAGAAGGTGTTCGCCGCCTCAAGCTCGGCCTTGCTGAAGCCGATGGCGCTCAGCAGGTCGAAGCCCGGCTGGTCCAGCTGCTCGGCCGGAACGCGCAGGTTGTTGACGATGAAGTCGGCGCCGACCGTCCACTTGTTGAAGGCGAACTTGATGTCGAAGGC
>JAEZID010000518.1 GCA_023416195.1 Pseudomonadota bacterium
CGTCAAGCCGTTCGTCCCGAACCTCGCCCATGCGGCTCTCCCCTGGGCATCTGCCCTGTTGCAAATTGTCTGATATTGCGACAGTCCGCCGGAGGCTGTTGCGGATTGCCGCCGATCCTCATCAATCGTGCATACCCCGGTATTGCATTGCCGCGTAAGATCTTCGGGAACAAGGGAGCGGAGACGGCATGGAACGCGAGAACCTGACGGCCGGGCGATACGACAAGGTACGCCAACTTCTCTCCCGTCTCGACCGCAAAACACGGGCGCGGCTGTTCGACGAAATGGTGGCCCGACCCGCCGCGAAGTCCTCGCCGACCTCGCCGATGATGAACATGCTGCTCGATGTGCTCATCGGCCGGCGCCGGTCGCACGCGCGGCGGCTGTGGACCCGCTGGCTGGAACCGGTGATGCTGCGCGACCGGGCGTTGCTGACCGTGCGCACGCCCCTGCCCGGCTGCATCCGCCTCGCCGACGCCGCCGGATGGTGGGTGGCGCTGTCCCGGCGCATGGGCGACACGCCGGCCGACATTCAGGACTGCATGGAGGACCGCACCGCCTCGGCCCCGCTCGACCGGATTCTGGCGTCGGAGGAAGCGGAAGGCTGGTCGGAAACGCTGCGGCGCACGTCGCTGGCCGTTCTGGAGACTCTGCGCGACGATCCGGCCGAACGGGCGGCGATCCTTGCCGAAGCGAACGCGGAGCGGGCGCGCATGACGCCGGCCGGGGTTCCGGCGCGCCCGCTCGACGCGTCGGACCTGCTGACGCTGGCGGCGGCCCTGCGCGCCGGCCCCGACCTGCGCCGGCTGGGCGAGTCGGCGCAGGCCATGGACATCGACCGGTTGATCGCCCTTGTCCGCGACGCGCTGGCCGGCAGCGGCGCGCCCCCCGACGCCATAGCCCTGTTCGCGGTGGCCGGCCTCTATGCGCGGCGCGATCCGGTGCTGGGCGCCGCCCTGCGCGCCCTGATGCCGCTGCCCCTGGTGGAAGATGCTGTGGGCGCGCTGGACGCGTTCACCATCGCCGGCCAAGGCGCGGCACCCGAGTTGCGGTCCCTGCCCGCGGCGTCGGCGGTCGGGCTGGATCGCGGGTTGATGGCGCTGTTCGACACGGCGCCGGACTCCGGGCGCCCGTTGTCGCCGGACGACGCCAAACGGCTCGGCCGGGCGCTGGCCGGGGTGGTGGATCGCCCGGTGCCGACCGGCCCGTGACGAATTGTGGAGACGGATGGTGGTGCCGGATGGTGGGCGGGAAGCGTCGGGAATAAACGTCGCCTGTGGCGCGTTCCACAGCGGAAGGCACGGTGGTGAGGATAGGCTCGTCGCATAACCCCGACCCACTCTGCCAACCCACTGTTATGGTGATCGCTATGCACCGTTCGTCATCCGCCCGCAAGCCCGCCGTACGGGTTCTGCCGTCGCCCGACGCGAGACCGCGCCAGGAACCGAACTCCACCGAAACGCTGCCGCTGCACGACCACAGCTGCCCCCGCCGCGAGGTCGCCGTTCTGGGCGAGGTGGACAGCGGTTTCCGCTGGGAATACGCCTGATCCCCGGCCTGAAGGCCCAAGTCTTGACCGCCCAAGTCTTGACCGCCCAAGTCTTGACGCCCGCCGCCCCTTTCCTATATCCGGGGCGCCTTCCCGTGAGGACGACCTCACCATCGCGAAAGGGAGGACGGCGGGGACGACCCTGCCTCCATCGGTACGGAGGTGCCCTGTGGCATGGGTCATTCTGTTCTTCGCCGGTTTGTTTGAGGTGGGCTGGGCCATCGGCCTGAAGCAGACGGAAGGCTTCACCCGCCTCGTCCCCACCGTTCTGACCGTGATCTCCATGCTGGTCAGCCTCGGCCTGCTGGGTCTGGCGCTGAAGACCCTGCCGCTCGGCACGGCCTACGCGGTGTGGACCGGCATCGGCACGGTCGGCACGGTGCTGCTGGGGATTCTGCTGTACGGTGAATCGTCGGACGTGATCCGGCTGGCCTGCATCGGGCTCATCATGGCCGGAATCGTCGGGCTGAAGCTGGTCACGCCGTAAGGCGGCAGCTCACTCGGTCCGCGCCACGGCGGCGCGGGCCGCGTAGCCGATCCCGCCGACCACCGCCAATCCGGCCAGGAAGGCGATGCCGCGCGCCGCCCTTCCCGTGGCGGTCAGGGACAGGGGACGTTCCTGGTCGATGAAGCGGCCGTGCGTGCGGTGCAGGTTGTCCACGGGATGGAACAGGTTGTCCGGCCGGCCGGGGGTTTCCGGCTCGTCGGTTTCCTGGCCTTCGAAGGCCATGCCGGCGACCCGGCGGTCGGCGAAGGCCGGCATGGCCTGGGTGCCGAGAATCGCTTCCGCCGTCGAGTAGCCGAGCCAATATTCGCGCCTGGGCGCCTCGGCGGCGTCGACGATGGCGAGGCCGATGTCCTCCGGGCTGTGGATGGTGCCGACCGGCCTGGCCCGGTAAGGCATGTGGCTGCGCGCCCAGTCGAACTGCGGCGTGTTGACCGCCGGCAGATGGACCATGGTCAGCCGCACGTCGCTGCCGTCGTGGATCAGCTCGGCGCGCAGGCTGTCGATGAAGCCCCGTATCGCTGCCTTGGCCCCGCAATAGGCCGCCTGCAAGGGGATGGAGCGATAGGCCAGCGCGGAGCCGACCTGAAGGATCGTGCCTCGGTTGCGCGGCGCCATGTGGTGCAGGGCCGCCATGGTGCCATACGCCGAACCGAGGTAGGTGACCTCCGTCACGCGCCGCAACTCGTCCGGCGCCAGATCGGCGACGCGGCCGAACACCGTGACCATGGCGTTGTTCACCCAAACGTCGATGGGGCCGATCGTCCGCTCCACCGTGTCCGCCGCCGCGAACACCGCGTCGGCATCGGCCACGTCGGCGGGAATGATTTCCGGCTGGCCGCCGAGCCGTTCGACCTCCGCCGCGACCTCCTGCAAGGCGTCGCGGGAACGGGCGATCAGACCGACGGCGGCCCCCCAGCGCTGGGCGAAGGCCAACGCCGTGGCGCGGCCGACACCCGCCGAGGCTCCGGTGACGACGACAACGGGACGGTGGCGGGCCATCTGGGGGCGGGCCATGGGCGGCCTCTTCGCGGGTTGGATACCTGCTCCAAACCCGCGCGCCGCCCGCCGGTTCCGTTACGGGGCTTCGACGATTTCGAAGTCGTGGGTGATCGTGGCCGTGGCGCCCAGCATGATCGACGCGGAGCAGTATTTCTCGGCCGACAGGGCGATGGCGCGCTCGACCTTCGACGGATCGAGGTTGCGGCCGGTCACCACGAAATGGACATGGATTTTGGTGAAGACCTTGGGGTCGGTGTCGGCGCGCTCGGCCTCGATCTCGGCGACGCAGTCGGTGATGGCCTGACGGCCCTTTTCCAGGATCATCACCACGTCGAAGGACGAGCAGCCGCCCATGCCGATCAGCAGCAGTTCCATCGGCCGGATGCCGAGGTTGCGCCCGCCGGCCTCCGGCGCGCCGTCCATCACCACCGCGTGGCCGCTGCCGGACTCGCCGACGAACATCCGGCCGTCAACCCACTTCACGCGCGCCTTCATGGCCTCATTCCCGAGTTATTGTTCGTCTTCCAACGGATGACAGGGCTTGCAGACGGTCGGCCAGGGCTCGCCCAGATCCTCCACCCAGCAGCACCAGCCCGAACCGTCCAGCCGGACGCAGCCGCCGCCCGCGAAGTGCAGCACCACCCCGTCCTGCACCGCTTCCAGCGTCAGCAGTTCGAGGATCTGCGTGCGGTCCTTGAGGTCGATGTCCTTGATCCTGACCGCCGTCACCCCCTCGATCCGCACGCCGCAATGCACGCGTTCGAAGGGGGTCAGGTGGTCGTCGTCGGCCGAGGGGCCGGGCCGCGGCTGGTCGGCGGTCTCCCACTTGAAGCGGTTGACCACCAGCACGAACCGTCTCTCGTCCGGCAGGTAGCACATGTCGCCGATGGGGACGATGGCGTCCTGAAGACAGGCGGAGACGACCTTCAGATCTTCCTCGTCCTGGGCGCGCAGTCGGATCGGCGATGCGGTCATGGGCTTCCTCTGGCTGGACGGTCGGTCGGGCGTCAGTCGTCTTCCGCCCGGAGACGTTCGATGTCCGCGCCGCAGGCCGCCAGCTTCTCCTCCACCCGCTCGTAGCCCCGGTCGAGGTGGTAGACGCGGTTGACCGTCGTCTCCCCCTCCGCCGCGAGGCCGGCGAGCACCAGCGACACCGACGCGCGGAGATCCGTCGCCATAACGGGCGCGCCGGTCAAACGCTCCACACCCCGGACGAGGGCGGACGAACCGTGCACCGTGATGCGGGCTCCCATGCGGGTCAGCTCGGGCG
>JAEZID010000523.1 GCA_023416195.1 Pseudomonadota bacterium
CCCAGATTGGCGCCCAGCATCAGCGCCAGGGCCAGTTCCGGCCCGATCACCCGCGCCCCGGCCAGCGAGGCGACCAGCAGCACCACGGCGAGGCTGGAATGCACCGCCGCCGTCAACACCGCCGCGACGAGCAGCGCCAACAGCGGTTCGCCCCCCAGCGCCGCCAACATGGCCTGCACCAGCGCCGATTCCCGCACCGGCTCCGTCGCGGCGCCCAGCAGCCGCAGGGCCAGCAGCATCAGCCCGACGCCGACCAGGACGCGCGCCAGCGCCCGGCGCGTCCGGTGCCCATCGCCCAACGCATGCAGCGCGCCGCCCAGCACCAGCAGGCTCGGCGACAGCCAATGCAGATCGACCGCCAGCGCCCGCGCCACCAGGCTGGTGCCCAGGTCGGCGCCCAGCATGACGGCCAGCGCCATGGGGGTGGCGATGAAGCCCTGCCCGGCCATGGCGGCGGTCATCAAAGCGGTGGCCGTGCTGCTTTGCAGGACCAGCGTGGCACCCGTCCCGGCCAGCACGGCGGCGACCCGGTTGCGCGTCCCCAGCCCGACCCAGCGCCGCAGTGCCCCGCCCCCGCATCGGAACACCCCTGTGCGCACGAGGCGCAGCCCCCACAGCAGCAGCGCGACGGCACCGAGAATGTCGATCAACACAATCGTGGGGGAGACGGGAACGGGGGTGATGGCTATTCTCCGGCCTTGAAAGGTTTGAGATCTTCACAAGACCGTAACAGGCGGTGTCACAAACCTGACCCTACGCGAATGGGTTACTCCTTTCGTATAGGGTCGGTCGGGTTGCCTCTACCCCCGCGTCACCAGCCGGATCCCCAGGGCGACCGGCACGATGCCCAGCAGATCAACGGGTTGAACGGCTTCGCCCAGCAGCATCCAGCCGAACAGCATGCCCAGCGGCGGCATCAGGAAATGATAGGCGCTCGCCTCCGTCGCCGTGGTCCGTTGCAGCAGGTGGAACCACAGGAGATAGGCGCCGATCGACACAACCAGCACCTGGAAGGCCAGGGATCCGGCGAAGCTCGCCGTCACGCGCAGGCTGCCGACATCCTCCAGGGCCATGCTGACCGGCAGCAGCGCCATCCCCGCGACCAGAACCTGCACCCCAGTGCCCGCCAGAAGGCCGGCGTTCGGCGCCAGACGCTTGAACAGCAGCGTCCCGAGCGACAGCGCGCACAGAGCACCGACGACCAGCGCGATCCCAGCCGGCTCGTCCAACCCGGCCCCCAGCCGCCCGCGCACCACCAGCGCCACCCCCGCCACGCCCAGCGCCAGCCCCGCCGCCTTGCGCAGGGACATGGCCTCGCCCAGCAGGACGGTCGCCAGCGCGGCGGTCAGCACCGGGTTGGCGCTGACGATCAGCGCCGTCAAACCGGACGGCACCATGGTCATGCCACTGTAGCTGAGGCCGAGATACAGCGCGTGGTTCAGCAGCCCCAGCAGAGCCAGCACGGCGACGGTCCGCAGGGACATCCCCCGGTATTCGCCCCGCATCCCCGCCACGGCGACCAGCAGGCTCCCCGCGATCAGAAAGCGCAACGCCAGCAGAAGCAGCGGCGGGCAGTCGGCCAGCCCGATCTTCCCCGCCGCGAAGGCCGAACTCCAGGCCAGACAGAAGGGCACGACCAGATGCAGCGGCGCCCCGGTCGAGGCGACGCGGGACGTCTTCGGCGCGGACAGGGCATCGGCGAGTGACATGGCGGGCGCTCCTTCATTTTTTGCCTTGGCCTGAAGGATGGCGCCTGCCCTTGCCATTGGGAAATGGAATGGTATGATGTTTTCCATTCATATCATGAATGGTTTAGCCATGCGCGAGATGGACCTTGGCCTGCTGCGCACCTTCGTGTCGGTCGTCGATGCCGGCGGCTTCACCCGCGCGGGCGAGCGGGTGCACAAGACCCAATCGACCGTCAGCCAGCAGATCCGCCGGCTGGAGGAGCAGGTCGGCCTGACCCTGCTCGACCGCGACAGCCGCTCGGTCGCGCTGACCGACGACGGCGAACGCCTGCTCGGCTACGCCCGGCGCATGCTGGCGCTGAACGACGAGGCACGCGCGGTGCTGTCCGGCCGCCCGGTGGCGGAGGTGGTGCGGCTCGGCGTGCCGGAGGATTACGCGGTGGAACGACTACCGCGCCTGCTGGCCGCCTTCGCCCGGCAGAACCGGCGGGTGCGGCTGGACGTGCGCTGCGACCTGTCGGTGCGGCTGCGCGCGGAGGTGGAGGCCGGCGACCTCGACCTTGCCCTGGTGAAGCAGGAGCCTGGGCGTCCCGGCGCCCGGACGACCTGGCGGGAGCCGCTCTGCTGGATCGGCCCCGAGGGCGAGGATCTGCACCGCGAGGATCCGCTGCCGCTGGTGCTGTTTCCCCAGGGCTGCGTCTACCGCAACCGCGCCGTTCACGAACTGGACCGGGCCGGGCGGGTGTGGCGCGTCGCCTATTCCAGCCCCAACCACGCGGGCGTACGCGCGGCGGTGTCCGGCGGGCTCGGCATCAGCGTTCTGCCGAAAAGCGCCCTGCCGCCCGGCGCCCGCATGCTCGGCCCGGCGGACGGCCTGCCCGCGCTGCCCGAAACCGAACTGGCGCTTCTGGTCCGTGAGGGGGCGCGCGGCGACGGAGCCGACCTCGTCGCCCGCATGCTGGTCGAAAGCCTGCCCGAACCGGTCTGGGCCTGATGAGCGTCAGTCCCGCTCTACCGTCAGCGTCAGGAAATGCGTCGCGCAGGAGATGCAGGGATCGTAATTCCGGATCGCCTGCTCGCACCGCCATTTCAACTTGTCATCGGTCAGATGCAGGTTGGCCTGAACGACGCCCAGAAGGTCGGCCTCGATCTGCTTCTGGTTCTGCGAGGTCGGCGGCACGATGGTGGCCGAGGCGATGCGCCCCTCCCCGTCCAGATCGTAGCGGTGATAGCAGATGCCGCGCGGCGCCTCGGTGCAGCCGGTGCCCCGCCCAGCGCGCGGCGTGATCG
Source organism: Pseudomonadota bacterium (assembly GCA_023416195.1). Classification (GTDB taxonomy): domain Bacteria; phylum Pseudomonadota; class Alphaproteobacteria; order Azospirillales; family Azospirillaceae; genus Azospirillum. The sequence goes on from JAEZID010000523.1 coordinate 2,979, forward strand.
GAACGGCGGCCGGGTCGAACGGTTCGTACTCCTCGGCCAGCCTCACCGCCTCTTCGCAGGCGTACAGTGTCTCCACCGCCCGCACGACGAGGCTCTTGAACGGATTCCGCACCACGCGCGGCAACCCGGCCTCCCGCGCAGCCTCCTTCGCCAAGTCCGACAGCTGGTCGTAATTCAGCGCGTAGCGCGCCAGCGGCCCCACGAGATACGGCTTCCCGGTCCCCACCATCACCCCATGCAGCGCGTTGGAATGGGCGACGTGCTCCTCGGCGAAATGCTCCTCGAACTGCGGGATCGCGATGTCCATGCCCCGGTTCGAGACGATCCGCCCCCGGTCGATGGCGTACTCGTCCTCATGGTGCAGGGCGACGAAGGTGTAGTCGTCCTCGTAGTCCGGAAACTCGAACCCGCCGAACAGCCGCACGGTGGCCAGCGCCTCGTCCCGCCCCCGTTTCAGCGCGTCGAGCATCCCGCGCACCTCGCCCCTCGCCGGGGCCTTCCAGAACCCGCCGACCTTGGTGTTCACCGGATGGACGGCGCGCCCGCCCAGCACCTCCAAAATGCGGTTGCCGGTCTTTTTCAGGTCCAGCGCCCGCTCCACCACGCCCGGATGCGCTTTGGACAGCTGGATGGAATCCTCGAACCCCAGGAAGTCCGGCGCGTGCAGCAGGTAGGTGTGCAGGACGTGGCTCTGGATCCACTCGCCGCAATAGAGCAGCCGCCGCGCCTTACGGATAGGGTCGGGGATGGCAACCCCCAGCGCCTCCTCCATGGCGTGGCTGGACCCGACGATGTAGGCGACCGGGCAGATGCCGCAGATGCGCGACGTGATGTCCGGCGCGTCGCCATAGGGCCGCCCGACCAGCAGCGCCTCGAAAAAGCGCGGCGGTTCAAAGATGCGGAACTTCAGGTCCCGCACCACCCCGTCCTTGACCCGGACATACAGCGCCCCCTCCCCCTCCACGCGGGCGAGCGCATCGACCTTGATGGTGCGTGTTTCCATGGCGATGCTCCGATCAATCCCCTCTCCCAGCCCCGCCGGGAGAGGGAGGGGAATGCACATCCCCCTCCTTCCGGAACGCCTCGGCGTTGGCGTTGAAGGAGCGGAAGGCGTTGGCGATGTCCGCATCGCTCCACCCCAGCGCCGTCAGCTGCTT
>JAEZID010000033.1 GCA_023416195.1 Pseudomonadota bacterium
TTGGGACTTCCCAATTGCGGGACGGCGAAGGCGGGGATAGAACCGGGGCATCCCTTGGAACACCGTGAAGCCGGACCCGCGCCGATGAGCCTGATCACCCCCCGCACCCCGCCCGGAACCATGGAACTGCTGCCGCGCCAGCAGGTGGCCTTCCAGAGGCTGCTCGACACCATCCGCCGCGGCTACGAGCGCTTCGGCTTCGTCCCGATCGAGACGCCGGTGTTCGAGACGGTGGAGACGCTGCTGACCAAGTCCGGCGGCGAGACGGAAAAGCAGGTCTATTTCGTGCAGTCCACCGGCGCGATCCAGCAGGGGAACAAGCCGGAACTGGCGCTGCGCTTCGACCTGACGGTGCCGCTCGCCCGCTATGTGGCGGAGCACGAGCGCGATCTGGCCTTCCCCTTCCGGCGCTATCAGATCCAGCGCGTCTATCGCGGCGAGCGCGCCCAGCGCGGGCGGTTCCGCGAATTCTACCAGTGCGACATCGACGTGATCGGCAAGGACAGCCTGTCGATGCATTACGACGCGGAGATCCCGGCGGTCATCTACCACGTCTTCAGCGAGCTGGACTTCGGCGGCTTCACCATCAACGTGAACAACCGCAAGGTGCTGCTGGGCCTGCTGGACGGGCTGGGCATCGACGACGCGGACAAGCGCGTGCTGGTGCTGCGCGAGATCGACAAGCTGGACAAGATCGGCCGCGACAAGGTGCGCGACAGCCTGACCGGCAATCTGGGCGTGCCGGCCGAGGTCGCCGACACGATCCTGAGCCTGATCGACGCCAAGGGCTCGAACGACGAGACGCTGGCCGCGCTGAACGCGCTGGGCATCGAGAACGAGACCTTCACGCTGGGCGTCGCCGAACTGACCACGGTCATCGAAGGGCTAAAGGCCTTCCAGGTGCCGGACGGCGTGGTGCGCATCAACCTCGCCATCGCGCGCGGCCTCGACTACTACACCGGCACAGTCTACGAGACCTTCCTGAACGACCATCCGGGCATCGGCAGCGTGTGCTCCGGCGGGCGCTACGACAATCTGGCCAGCCACTACACCAAGTCGAAGCTGCCGGGCGTGGGCATCTCCATCGGCGTCACGCGCCTGTTCTACCAGCTGATGGAAGCCGGCCTCATCAAGGACGGCGGCGCCACGGCGGAGGTGCTGGTGACCCAGATGGACCCGGCGCTGTCCGGCGATTACTTCCGTCTGGCGACGGAGCTGCGCGCGGCGGGGATCAACACGGAAATCCAGCTCGACGGCGGCAAGATCGCCAAGCAGATGAAGTACGCGGACCGGGCGGGGATTCCGCTGGTGGTGCTGATGGGCTCCGATGAAAAGGCGCGCGGCACCGCGACGCTGAAGCATCTGGTGAAAGGCGAGCAGGTCGAGGTGCCGCTGGCCGAAATCGCCGCCAAGGCGAAGGAACTGCTCGGGCGGCCGTAACCCGCCCTTGATGATGGGGTGAATGGAACGGGCGGCCTTTCGGGGGGGCCGCCCGTTCCGTTTCAGCGTCAAGCCGCCAGCACGGTCCGCAGCGCCCGGCCGATGTCCGCGAAGCCCACGTTGCAGTCGCTGAAGGACGCCGTCGTCTCCGTCATGTAGACGCTGACGAACACCGGCTTGCGGCCGGTCGGCCAGATCACCGCGACGTCGTTCGTGGAGCCGTGGTTTCCCGCGCCCGTCTTGTCGCCGATGCGCCAATCCTTCGGCAGGCCGGCGCGCAGCTTCGCATTCCCGGTCTTGTTGGCCACCATCCACGCCACGAGCTGGTCGCGCGACCGCGGCGACAGCCGGTCACCGAGGACCAGCGACCGCAGGCTTTCCATCATGGCGGCGGGTGTCGTGGTGTTGCGCGGGTCGCCGGGCGTCGCATCGTTCAGGTCGGTTTCCCACCCGTCGAGCCGGGTCATGGAATCGCCCAGCGACCGCGCGAAGCCGGTGACCCCGGACGGCCCGCCGAAACTGTCCAGGATCAGGTTGGCGGCGGTGTTGTCGCTGAGCGTCATGGTCGCCTCGCACAGTTCCGCCAGCGTCATTCCGTCGCCGCCGACCCGGTCCTTCGTGACGGGCGAATGGGCGACGATATCGCGGGCCTGGAACCGGATGCGCCGGCCCAGATTTTCTTGGCCTCCATCGACCCGCGCGAGCACCGCCGCGCAGGCGAGCATCTTGAAGGTGCTGCACATCGGAAAGCGCTCGTCCGCGCGGCGATTCCAGCGCCGTCCCGTTTCCGTATCGAGTATGGCCACACCCACGCGGCCTCCCAGCCGTTTCTCGATCCCGGCCATCCGGGCGGCCAACTCGTCGGCGGCGGAGTCGGCAGTCCCGGCGGCAGTCCCGGAAGCAGCCAAGGAAAATCCCGGACGAACCATCATTCCGCCGGCCAGAAGGGCCCCAAACATTGCCGAAAAGCCGCGCCGCGTCAGCATCGATTGCATATTCCTCTCCAGATCTGTCCCGATTTGGCCGCCTGGACTTTCTTTTTACTTCCAAGCAACCTTGCGGAGAGGATAGGCGGGGTTTGACCGGCGCGACAAACCACGATATTTGAGAGGCGCCATAAATTGAATTTGGTCATCCATGGTCAGACCGCACCTCCCGCTCAACGCCCTTCGCGCCTTCGAGGCGTCGGCCCGGCATCTGAGCTTCACCCGCGCGGCCATCGAGCTGTGCGTCACCCAGGCGGCGGTCAGCCATCAGGTCAAGCTTCTGGAGAGCCGGCTGAACGTCACGCTGTTCAAGCGCCTGCCGCGCGGGCTGATGATCACGCCGGAGGGGGAAGCCCTGCTGCCCGTGCTGCGGGACTCCTTCGACCGCATGGCGGACATGCTGGACCGGTTCGAAGGCGGGCATGTCCGCGAGGTGCTGATGATCGGCGCGGTCGGCACCTTCGCCGTCGGCTGGCTGCTGCCGCGCCTGCCCGACTTTCAGAAGAAGCACCCGTTCGTCGATGTCCGGCTATCCACCAACAACAACCGCGTCGATCTGGCGGCGGAGGGGCTGGACTGCGCCATCCGGTTCGGGAACGGCGCCTGGCACAGCATCGAAGCCGTGCCGCTGTTCGAGGCGCCCCTCTCCGCCCTGTGCATCCCGGAAATCGCGGAGACGCTGCGGGAGCCGGCGGATCTGATGAAGCAGACGCTGCTGCGCTCCTACCGGGCGGACGAGTGGACGCGGTGGTTCGACGCCGCCGGCGTCCCCTGCCCCGCCCCGCTGCTGAAAGGGATCGTGTTCGATTCCTCGATCGCCATGATGGAGGCGGCCGTGCAGGGGGCGGGGGTCGCCCTGGCGCCCCCGCTCATGTTCTCCCGCCTGCTGGCCAAAGGAGAGATCCGGCAGCCCTTCCCGGTGTCCATCGCGATGGGAAGCTACTGGCTGACCCGCCTGAAATCGCGCCACCCGACCCCCGCCATGAAGGCGTTCCAGGACTGGATCACGTCGGCCGCGTAGGGTCCGTCACGTCTTGCCCACCAGCGCCACCCTGGTCAGCGGGCGCAGGGACGCCAGCGCCTCCAGCACCAACGGGCCGATGATGCCCAGGGCCAGGGACACCAGAAACAGCGTCAGGTCGTCCGCGCCCAGCCGGGACAGCACGATCCGCGCACCCGCCGTGAAGAAGGCGTGGTGCAGGTAGATCGAATAGGAACTGCCCCCGATCCGCCGGAACAGCGCGCTGGACGGCATCACCCGCAGCAGCACCAGCGCCCCGCACATGCCGCACAGGAAGGCCACCGGGCTGTGCCAGCCGATGGATTCGTGCCGGAACAGCGCCGTCTGGTGGATGGCGACGGCCAGCACCAGCCCGGCCACCGCCAGACCGGCGATCTCGGGCCGGCGGAACAGGGCCGGGAAGCGCGTCACCGCCACGCCCAGCAGGAAATGCGGCAGCAGGATCATCGCCTCGTTCACCGAGAAGGGGTTTCCGGGAACGGCCAGCATCATGCCGCCGGCCAGCGCCAGCGCGAACAGCACGGCGAAGGGAACCGGCCGGGAGACGATCCGGAAGGCGTCCAGCAGCCCGATCACCAGGAAGATCAGGAACAGCGCCTGCAAGTACCAGAAATGCGCGTAGGAGAAGAGGTAGATGCGCCACATCGCCTCCGGCGCGTCAGAGCCGTTGGCGCCGGGTGCCAGGCTCTGCGCCATGAAGAACAGGGTGGAGATGGTGACGAAAGGAATCAGCAGCCGGCGCACCTTCTTGCCGAAGAAGGCCCGCAGGCGATCCGCCGCGGCCGGGCGGTAGGCGTAGACCAGCCCCGAAATGAAGGTGAACAGCGGCATGCGCACCAGCTCGAAGCTGCTGGTCGCGTAGCGGTACAAGGAATCGTCCCCAACCTGCATGCCCGACCCCGGCACGCCGACGACGTGATAGGCGACCAGCAGAAAGCACGCCAGGCCGCGCAGCTCGTCGATGTTGTAGGAGGTTCTTTTCGTCCCCATGCGGACCCAAGCCCCAGGCGGGGCTTCTCCTTTCTTGTTGGACGGGGCCTTCCCGCCGGCTGACGGACGGGTCCCGTATAGGATGGGACAATGCGCAGGCGGGCGGGAGCCGGCAAGCAAGCGAAAGGGGTTTTTACTAAGTTTTATTCGAATGCCCCGCACCGCGTCCCAGGCCGGGGTAACAACTCTCCGATCTTTCGGAGGAAAGACTCACCGAAAGCTGTTTCAGGCGGAACGGCTGGTCTTGAACGGCCGCGGGTTCTTAACCACACCACCGAAAGGAGAATCTGTGGCGGCCATGCCACGCCTTTTCACGATTTGTGAGTAGGACTATTTTGCGGCGGAATCGGCCCTCCGGAAGGGATGGCATTACACAGGTTGTTAACCATCGCACTCCTACATTTCAGCCGCATCGTCCGGCACGGTTCGCCGGCGTTTTAACCAACTCGCGAAGATGGCTGGAACCGACATGACCCGGTTGTGGTGGCGGCGCGCAATCTGGGGTGTGACGTTCGCGGCGACCCTGGCCGGCGTCGGGCTTGTCGCGCGGGAAGAAATGCGCACGTCCCGGTTGCAGGCCAAACTGCTGGCGGCGTTCGGCCAGGAGCTGACCTTCACCCTGCGCGAGGGGCCGAATCCGGCCGCCCGCTACCCCACCCAGGGGCCGTACAACGAGCGTCTCGGCTATATCGGCTTGCCCGGCTATCTGAAATCGCTGACCGACGACATGTACGCGGTCGAAATGCAGGCGCAACTGTCGCCGCGACTCGACGCGTTCATGGCCGGCGGCGGCTTCCCCATCTACCACGAGAAGACGCGGGCCGGACTGACCCTGCTCGACCGCAACGGCACCACCCTGTTCTCCGCCCGCTATCCCGAACGGGTCTTCACCAGGTTCGAGGACGTGCCGCCGCTGGTCGCCAAGACGCTGCTGTTCATCGAAAACCGCGAACTGCTGAACGACGACGAGCCGCGCCGCAACCCCGCCGTGGAATGGGACCGCTTCGCCGCCGCCGTGGCGATGCTGCCGATCCAGTGGATCAAGCCGGGCCAGCGCTCGCCGGGCGGCTCCACCCTCGCCACGCAGATCGAGAAATACCGCCATTCGCCGGACGGCCAGACCATCGGCGCCACGGAAAAGCTGCGCCAGATGGCCTCGGCCAGCGTGCGCGCCTATCTGGACGGCGAGGACACCACCCTGCACCGCCGCCGCATCCTGATCGACTATCTGAATTCCACGCCGCTCACCGCGCGTCCGGGCTTCGGCGAGGTGAACGGGCTGGGCGACGGGCTGTGGGCGTGGTTCGGCACCGACCTGCCGATCGCCGAGAAGGTCCTGTCGGAAGAGGCGCCGGACGCCCGCTCCCTGCAATTGAAGGCGCTGGCCTACAAGCAGGTGCTGAGCCTTCTGCTGGCCCAGCGCCGCCCCTCCTACTACCTGATCCAGGACCGTCCGGCGCTGGAGCGGCTGGCGGACAGCCATTTGCGCGTGCTGGCCCAGGCCGGCGTCATCGACGAGCGGCTGCGCGACGCCGCCCTGGCCGTCACGCTGAAGTTCCGCGAGGATCCGCCGCAGGCTCAGACCGCCAATTTCGTGGAGCAGAAGGCGCCCAACGCCATCCGCGCGCGGCTTTTGTCCATGCTGGGCGTGCCGAGTCTCTACCAGCTCGACCGCACCGACCTGACCGTGCAGTCCACCCTGGACGCGCCGACGCAGCAGCGCGTGGTGGAGGTGCTGGCGAAGCTGAACGACCCGGCCTTCGCCGCCCAGATGGGCCTGACCGGCGAGCGCCTGCTGGACGTCAGGAACAACGACCTGTCGAAGATCGTCTATTCCGTCACGATCTACGAACGGGGCGAGGACGCCAACTACCTGCGCATCCAGGCCGACAACCTGGACCAGCCGCTGGACATCAACGAGGGCGCCAAGCTCGACCTCGGCTCCACGGCGAAACTGCGCACGCTGGCGACCTATCTGGAGATCGTGGCGGAGCTGCACACCCGCTACGCCCACCTGCCCAAAGACTTCCTCGCCGACGTGGTGGAGGAGGCGTCCGACAACCTGACGCGCTGGGCGGCGAGCTGGCTGTCGGCCGCGCCCGACCGCGGCCTGTCCGCCATGCTCGACGCCGCCATGGAGCGCCGTTATTCGGCCAACCCCGGCGAGGCCTTCTTCACCGGCGGCGGCCTGCACAGCTTCGTGAACTTCAACAACAGGGACAACGGCAGCATCCTGACCGTCACGGAATCGCTGCGCAACTCCGTCAACCTGCCCTTCATCCGCATGATGCGCGACATCGTGCAGTTCTACATGGCGGAGGGCGGCGACGACACCGCCGACATCCTGCACAACCCCGACCACCCGGCCCGCCAAGCCTATCTGGCGCGCTTCGCCGACAAGGAAGGCAGCGACTTCCTGAACCGCTTCTACACGACCTACCGCAAGCGCACGCCGGACGAGATGCTGACGATGCTGGCGGCCAAGTCGCGGCCCATGCCGCACCGCCTGTCGGTGATCTTCCGCACCGTGCGCCCGCAGGCCGGGATGGAGGAGTTCGGCGCCTTTCTGCGCGCCCGCCTGCCGGATGCCAAGCTGAACGACAGCGACATCGCGGCGCTCTACGCCAAATACGGGCCGGACAAGTTCCCGCTGAACGACCTGGGCTATCTGGCGCGCGTCCATCCGCTGGAGTTGTGGCTGGTGGCGCATCTGCAAAAGCACCCCGCCGCCAAGCGGCAGGAGGTGCTGGACGCCAGCGTGCGCGAGCGCCAGGAGAGCTACAAGTGGCTGTTCAAGAAGGGACAGGCCGCGCAGAACACCCGCATCCGCATCGGGCTTGAGGAAGAGGCTTTCCAGCGCATCACCGAGCAGTGGCGCAAGCTGGGCTACCCGTTCGAGACGCTGATCCCGTCGCTGGCGACCGCCATCGGCAGCTCCGCCGACCGCCCGGCCGCCCTGGCGGAACTGGTGGGCATCATCCAGAACGACGGGGTGCGCCAGCCGACCGTGCGCGTGCGGAAGCTGCACTTCGCCGCCGGCACCCCCTATGAGGCCATCGTGGGCCTGGGCGAGATGCAGGGTCGCCGCGTCATGAAGGCCGAGGTCGCCGCCACGCTGCGCAAGGCGCTGATGGACGTCGGGCAGAACGGCACCGCCAAGCGGGTCTGGGGCTCCTTCAAGGACGGGTCGGGCCAGATCATTCCGATCGGCGGCAAGACCGGCACGGGCGACCATCGCCTGGACCGCTACGGCCCCGGCGGGCAGCTGATCGAATCCCGCGCGGTGGCCCGGACGGCGACCTTCGCCTTCTACATCGGCGACCGCTTCTTCGGAACGATGACCGCCTTCGTTCACGGGCCGGAAGCCGATCACTACCGCTTCACCAGCGCCCTGCCCGCGCAGCTTCTGAAGAGCATCGCCCCGGCGCTCCAGCCGCTGATCGATCCGGGCAACACGAAGACGGCGGACACAGCCAAGCCGCAGACGGGATTGTGATCGCGACGAACGGCTTCGCGCCGGCGGATTGACTTTCGGCGGGTTGCTCGTGTGGAGTGCGCAAGCGCACCCCTGAACACCCGTCGAAACGTCGGAGACCGCGATGACCAAGCCCGTCTGCCAAGCCGCCATCAATCTGGTGAAGCATTTCGAAGGCCTGTACCTGAACGCCTATCTGTGCCCGGCAGGCGTGCCGACCATCGGTTACGGCCACACCGAAGGCGTGAAGATGGGGCAGACCATCACGGCGCAGCGGGCGGAAGACTTCCTTGCCGGGGATCTGGCGAGCGCGGCGGCCGACGTGGACCGTCTCGTCACCGTCGCGCTGAACGACGACCAGCGCGGCGCGCTCGCCTCCTTCGTCTTCAATCTGGGCGCCGGCAACCTCACGTCCAGCACGCTCCTGCGCAAGCTGAACGCGGGCGACTACGCCGGGGCCGCCGCTGAATTCGGCAAATGGGTGAACGCCGGGGGCCGCAAGCTGGACGGTCTGGTGAGGCGCCGGGCCGCCGAAGCCGACCTGTTCGACGGCAACACCGCGCCCCTGCCGCAAGTGGTGGACGCGCCAGCGGGCCCCGAGCAGACCCGCGTCCAGCAGATTCAGACCATTGTCGGCGTCAAGGCCGACGGCGTCTACGGACCGGCCACCAAGGCCGCGGTGGCGTCCTGGCAGAGCGCGCACGGCTTGACCGCGGACGGGATCGTCGGCCCCAAGACGGCGGCCGCCATGGAACTGACGGCGTAACGCCCCGGACGGCCGCACACCGCGACAAGCCCCTTTCCCCGCCGCCGCCGGTTGGACCATGCTGCATGGCCCATCCGCAAACCGGTGAGGGAAAGGGGCGCGACATGCTGCCGAAACTGAAGTGCTGGGCGCGGGGGCTGAAGCGCGACGTGGTGGCGGTCTGGCTCGCCGCGCGCGATCCGCGCACCCCATGGTACGCCCGCGCCGCCGCCCTTTGCGTGGCGGCCTACGCCCTGTCGCCCATCGACCTGATTCCGGACTTCATCCCGGTTCTGGGCTATCTGGACGACATCATCCTTGTGCCGCTGGGCCTGCTGCTGGTCATCCGGTTGATTCCGCCGGAGGTGATGGCGGAACACCGCGCCGCCGTCGCCGCCCGCCGGACCGCAAAGCCGGTGAGCTACCTTGGCGCGGCCTTCATCGCCGCCCTGTGGGTCGGAGGG
>JAEZID010000054.1 GCA_023416195.1 Pseudomonadota bacterium
ACCTTGTGGTAGAAGTCCTCCGTGAAGGCCTTCAGGTCCACGTTGGCGGCGTCCATGTGGCGGTAGAACTCGGCGCGCGGCTCCGCGCAGATGTAGCCGGCGGTCACCGCCACGTTCTTCACCCCCCGCTCGTGGCAGGCCTGCGCCACGTCCACCGCGTATTCCAGGAAGATGACCGGGTCGTTGTAGGTGTAGGCGACCGAACGGCAGCCCGTCTCCGCCGCCGCCCGCGCGATGGTCTCGGGCGCCGCGCTGTCGGCCAGCGTGTCGAACTCGCGGGACTTGGAGATGTCCCAGTTCTGGCAGAACTTGCAGGTCAGGTTGCAGCCCGCCGTGCCGAAGGACAGAACCGGCGTGCCGGGCAGGAAATGGTTCAGCGGCTTCTTCTCGATGGGATCGACGCAGAAGCCGGACGACCGCCCGTAGGTGGTCAGCACAATTTGGTCCCCTTGGCGCTGGCGCACGAAGCAGAGCGCCTGTTGGCCGTCGGACAGTTTGCAGTGACGCGGGCAGACGTCGCATTGCAGGCGGCCGTCGTCCAGCTGATGCCAGTAGCGGGCAGAAATGACATGAGACATGACGAACTATTCCCGGACCACACCTGTCCATCCGGCAGAGGCGCCGTGGTCGCGCGCTTGTAAAACACCGGACCGTGTTCCCACATGTGGGGTAGGCCGCCCGGGGCGGCAAAGCCATTCTCAGCCACTATCCTTTTGCCACGGGCCTTTTGATGACCATGAACCTGCGCGCGCCGGCCGTGGCGGGGGCCTTCTATCCCGCCAACCCCGCCGCTCTCGACCGCATGGTGGGCGACTGCCTGGCCGAGGCCCGCACCGAAGCGTTGCCCGCCAAGGCGATCATCGCGCCGCACGCCGGCTACGTCTATTCCGGGCCGATCGCAGGGACCGCTTATGCCGGCGTCCGGCACCTGGGCGACCGGGTGACGCGCGTGCTGCTGCTGGGGCCGGCGCACCGCTTCGGCTTCCGGGGCATCGCCTACCCCTCGGCGGACGGGCTGGCGACTCCGCTGGGCGTCGTGCCGGTGGACGCGGACGGCCTTGCGGCGATTCGCGGCCTGCCCGGCGTGCGCGAACTGGACGACGCCTTCGACGGCGAACATTCGCTGGAGGTGCATCTTCCCTTCATCCAGCGCGTCTTCCCGCGCGCCTCCGTCGTGCCGCTGGTCGTCGGCAATGCCGATCCGGCGCAGGTGGACGCGGTTCTGGAGCGGCTGTGGGGCGGGCCGGAGACGATGATCGTCGTCAGCTCAGACCTCAGTCATTTCCACGATTATGCGACGGCGCGCGGGCTGGACCTGGAGACCTCGCAGGCCATCGAGGCCGCCGACCTGGAGCGGCTGTCGGGGGACCGCGCCTGCGGCTATCTGCCGGTGTCGGGGCTGCTGATGCGGGCCAGGGCGCTGGACCTGCGCGTCACCACGCGCGACCTGCGCAATTCCGGCGACACGGCCGGCGACCGGCGCCGCGTGGTCGGCTATGGCGCCTACAGCGTCGAGCCGGCGACCGAGGCCCGCCTGTCCCACGCGCATCGCGCGCTGCTGCTGGAAACCGCCCGGCGCACCCTGGCCGAGGTCGTGGAGACCGGCCGCACCCCCGACGTCCGGGCCGAGGACTTCCCCCTCCCCTTGCGCGCCATCCGCCGCAGCTTCGTGACGCTGGAGATGGACGGGAGCTTGCGCGGCTGCATCGGCACCATCCAGGCGACCCGCCCGCTGGTCGAGGATGTGGTGACCAACACGCTGAAATCGGCGATGCAGGACCCGCGCTTCGGCCCGCTGACGGCGGCAGAGCTGCCGCGCGTGGACATCACCGTGTCGATCCTCAGCCACGACCGCCCCCTGCCCTTCCGCGACGAGGAGGAGTTGCTGGCGACGCTCCGGCCCGGCGTCGATGGGCTGATCCTGCGTGACGGGCGCAACGGCGCGCTGTTCCTGCCGAAGGTCTGGGACACGCTGCCCGACCCGCGCGACTTCGTGGCGCAGTTGCGTCGCAAGGCGGGCCTGCCGGCGCACGGCCCCTTGCCGGGACTTGAGGCGTATCGTTTCACGGCGGAAACATTTGGAGAAAGCTTGCAATAAAAACATCCGGCGATCGTGTGCACCGCACAAGAATCAGGAAGACGCGGGCGCTGTTCATTGCATCGAAAGTGGCGTATCATTCCGTCGTTACATCGCGGAGAGCGCCATGCCCGTCATGGATGCCAACCAGCGTAAGAAAGCCGAGGACGCCTTGATGCGCAAGGCGGAGGAACTCGTGCGGCGGCTGCGCGCAGAGGCGGAGAGCGGCCCCCCCGACCGGGTGGACGCCCAGGCCGCGATGATGACGGAGCTTCTGAAAAGCCGGGAATTTCCGTCCGTCCGCGCGGGAGAGTTCCGCGAACTGACCAAATCCATCCAACGCAACAGCTACCAGCGCAGTGTCGATGCGCTGCTGTCCCAGGCGGAACGCTGCGGCCACAAGGGTGACGACAAGGGCCGCAACGAATGGCTGACCAAGGCCAAGGACCATTTCGGCAAGGCCATCCGCCTGGGCGCCGACGACGAGTTCCGCCACGCCGTGGAACGCCGCGTCCAGGCCGCGCTGCTGACCAGCAAGGACGGCGTGGACGACCGCACCAAGCAGGCCAACGCCCGCAAGCTGGAGCAGCACGACACCGGCGCCAAGCCGCCCAACGGGATCGAGCGCCGCCGCGCCATCCGCTACATGGATCCGGTGCTGACGGTGGAGGTGGACGGCCGGCGCTTCACCACCGTCAACTGGTCGATCCGCGGTTTCCTGCTGGAGCCGTACCACGGCGAATTGGGCTTGTCCGAGGGCGACAAGCTGCGGCTGGACATCCACTGCGCCGAGGTTCCCGGGGGTGGTGGCCGGCAGGTGGCCCACGCGGTGCGCATCGACCCCGACCGCCACACGCTGGCCGTGACCTTTCCGGAAATGAGCACCGTCGTGCTGGACCTCGTGCACGCGATGAAGGACGCGGGCATCCACCCGGAACCGGAGCGGTAAGTGGGCGCACTTGCGCTCCCACCCTTGCCCCACCCTTCCCCCCGCTTCGCGGGAGAGGGAGACGCCCGACGTCAGATCGGCCTCGCCCGCGCCCGTTGGATGACCCAGACCAGAACTCCGACAAGGAATCCCCAGACGGCGCCGCTCACCCCGAGGAGAGTCATGCCGCTCGCCACGATCAGGAAGGTCAGCGCGGGGGCCTCCGTCCCCGCCATGGTATCGCCGAAGGTGCCCTTCATGGCCGCAACGAAGGACGGGATCAGGGCCAGCCCGGCCAACCCGGTGACGAGAGCCGTCGGCGCGAGGCCGGCGAACTGGGTGACCAGCCCGGCGAAGAATGCCAGAACAATGAGGACCAGGCCGTTTATGATCGCGGCCCAGTAGCGCCGCGCGGGATCGCGACCGGCGTCCTCGCCCGACATCATGGCGGCCACGATGGCGGACATGTTCACGGGGACCGCCCCGAAGGGCGCGACGGCAAGGCTGACCAGTCCCGTGTTGCGGAGAAGCAGCCCCCGCTCGACGCGATAGCCGTGCAGTTCCAGCACCGCGAAGCCGGGGACGTTCTGCCCCGCCATCGTGATGAGGTAGAGCGGCA
>JAEZID010000072.1 GCA_023416195.1 Pseudomonadota bacterium
CTCGGGCTTCGGCTCCGGCGGCTTCGGCGTGGGCTCCGGCGTCGGAGCGGGCGGGGGCGGAGTCGGCTTGGGCGGGGGCGTCGGCTCGCGCGGGGGCGGCGGCACCTGGGCGACCTTCGGCGGCTCCGGGACCTTCGGCTCGGGCTTGGGCGGTGGGGGCGGCGGCTCGGACGCCGGCTCCGGCGGCGGCGGAGCCGGCGGCGTCGGCTTCGCCTCGGGCACCGGCGGCTTGGGCGCCTGCGGCTTCGGCTCGCCCTTGTCGACGCGCGCGGCTTGGCTCACCTCGCCCATGTCCACGATCTCGATCGGGATGGACGGGGGGATTTCCAGCTTGCGATCGCTGGGCGGCATGCCGAGCACGAACAGCGCGATGAGCGCCACGTGCAGCGTTGCCGATGCGATCAGGGGTTTGCGCATGATGGCTCGGGCCTTCGGCTCAGCGCTGGGGTCCGCCGACGCGCGGGCCGGCGGCGGCCGGTGCGTTGGGCATCTCGGCGACCAGCCCGACCTTCTTGAAGCCGGCGGCGCTCATGGTGCCCATCACTTCCAGCATCTTGCCGTAGGCGATCTTTGCGTCGCCGCGCACCAGGATGCGGGCCTCGGGGTTGTTGTTGGTGACGGCGATCAGCAGCGGGACCATGTTGGCCATCTCCACCGCCGTCTCCTGCACGAAGACGCGCCCGTCCGACTGCACGGTGACGAACAGCGGATCCTTCTGCGCCTCCAGCGGCGCCGCGTTGGTCTTCGGCAGGTCCACCGGGACGCCGACGGTCAGCATCGGCGCGGCCACCATGAAGACGATGAGCAGCACCAGCATGACGTCGATGAACGGCGTCATGTTGATTTCGGACATCGCCCGGTAGCTGCGGCGCTTGCCGCGTCCGTGGCCGCCCTTGCCTGCGAGCTGGGCTCCCATGTCAGGCGGCTCCCCGCTCCTCGAGGTGGCGCGACAGGATCGCCGAGAACTCGCCCGCGAAGGTGTCCAGCCGGTCGGCGTAGCGGCCGAGGTCGGTGGAGATCTTGTTGTACGAGATCACCGCCGGGATGGCGGCGACGAGGCCCAGCGCGGTGGCGAACAGCGCCTCCGCGATGCCCGGCGCCACGACGGCGAGGCTGGTGTTGCCCGACGCGGCGATGGAGGTGAAGGAGTTCATGATGCCCCACACCGTGCCGAACAGGCCAATGAACGGCGCCGTCGAGCCGACCGAGGCGAGGAAGGTCATGTAGCGTTCGGCCCGCATCATCTCGCGGCCGATGGTGACCGCCATGACGCGCTCGACCCGCTGCTGGAGCGATCCCTTCATGGAGCCAATGCCGCGGTCGGCGGCGTGGCGCCATTCGCGCATGCCGGCGGCGAAGGTCGCCGACATCGGATCCTCGGGGCGCTGGCCGATGCGGTCGTACAGCGCGTCCAGCGAGCCGCCCGACCAGAAGCTCTCCTCGAAGGCGTCGGCCTGGGCGTTGAGGCGGCGCAGCCGCATCAGCTTCTCGATGATGATGGCCCAGCACCACACCGAGGCAACGAACAGCATCAGCATCACGACCTTGACGATCAGGTCGGCCTGCCAGAACAGGCCCCACATCGTGAGATCGTGGACCTTTGCCGCGGCCCCGACCGCCTGGGCGGAGTTTAGAGCGTCCATCGCTGTCAGTCTCGCTTTTGCCTTATATACAGATCGTTGATCGCCTCTCGGACCGGCGCCGGAAGGCGCGCCGGCCGTCCGGCCCGGTTGATCGTCACGAGTTGCAGGTCAGCGCGCGCCAACTCCCTGGCATCACGGCGGGCGGTTTGTGCAACTGCGAAGGAGGCTCCGCCGGTATGGGTTATCCGTGTCTCCACTTCAAGCGTATCGTCGAGCTTGGCGGGAGCGACAAAATCGATCTCGGCCCGACGTACCGCAAATGACACACCCGTCTCGTCCAGCAGGACCATGTGCTCGAAGCCGAGCAGGCGCAGCATCTCCGTGCGCGCCCGTTCGAAGAAGCGCAGGTAGTTGGCGTGGTAGACCAGACCGCCCGCGTCGGTGTCCTCGTAATAGACCCGGACCGGGTAGCGATGCCCGGCGTTCTCGTCGAACCAGCCGGACAGATTCGTCTCAGGCATCGTCGCCCTCTCCCATATCGGCGCCCGGATCGGGAATGCGGTCCAGCAGGTCGAACTGGCGCGTCGGCGCGGACGGCGGGTTCAGGCCCAGATAGCGGAAGCCCTGGTCGGTCAGCATGCGTCCGCGCGGCGTGCGCTGCAGGAAGCCCTGCTGGATCAGGTAGGGCTCGACCACCTCCTCCAGCACGTCGCGCTGCTCACCAAGGGCCGCGCCCAGCGTCTCCACACCCACCGGGCCGCCGTTGTAGTTGCCGGCGATGATGCCGAGGTAGCGGCGGTCCATGCTGTCGAGGCCCAGACGGTCCACCTCCAGCCGGGTCAGCGCGGCGTCGGCGATGCGGGCGTCCACCTCCGGCATGCCGGCGACGGAGGCGAAGTCGCGCACCCGGCGCAGCAGGCGGCCGGCCACGCGCGGCGTGCCACGCGAGCGGTTGGCGATTTCCCGCGCGCCCTCCGGCGTGATCGCCATGCCCAGCACCCCGGCGGCGCGGCGCACGATCAGCTCCAGCTCGTCCGGCTCGTAGAACTGGAGCCGCACGGGAATGCCGAAACGCTCGCGCAGCGGCCGGGTGATGAGGCCGGAACGGGTCGTGGCGCCGACCAGCGTGAAGGGCGGCAGGTCGATGCGGATCGACCGCGCCGACGGCCCCTCGCCGATGATGAGGTCGAGCTGGAAATCCTCCATCGCCGGATAAAGCACCTCTTCCACGGCGGGATTAAGGCGATGGATCTCGTCGATGAACAGGACGTCGTGTGGCTGGAGGTTGGTCAGCAGCGCGGCGAGGTCGCCCGCCCGCGCGATGACCGGGCCGGAGGTGGCGCGGAAGCCGACTCCCAACTCGCGTGACACGATCTGGGCGAGCGTCGTCTTGCCCAGGCCCGGCGGGCCGAACAGCAGGACGTGGTCCAGCGCCTCGCCGCGCGAGCGCGCCGCTTGGATGAAGATCGACAGGTTCTCGCGCGCCTGCCGCTGGCCGATGAACTCGGCGAGCGACAGTGGGCGGATGGAGGACTCGGCGGAATCGCCGCTGCCCTGCCCCGGTTGCACGAGGCGATCGGGGCCGTTCTGCTCGGCGGTCATTGGCTAAGTTCCTTCAGGCCCTGGCGGATCAGCTCCGATACCCCCGCCCCGTCGCCGATCCGGCGCCCGGCCGCCACCACGGCGCCGAAGGCTTCCGACCGGCCGTAGCCGAGGTTGACGAGGGCCGAAACGGCGTCCGCCATGACCGTGTTGTCGGGAGCTGCCCCGCCCGCCGGCGCCGCCTTGCCCCCCGCCGGGGCGGCCGCGGCCGACGCGCCCAGCGCGAGGTTGCCCACCTTGTCCTTCAGTTCGTTGACGATGCGCGCGGCGACCTTCGGCCCGACGCCGTCGGCGCGGGTCAGCGCGGTCTTGTCCTGCGCGGCGATGGCGCGGGTCAGCTGGTCCGGGTCGAGCACGCCGAGAATCGACAGCGCAAGGCGAGAGCCGACGCCCTGGATGGTGGTCAGCAGGCGGAACCAGTCGCGCTCGCCGTGGTCGGCAAAGCCGTAGAGGGTGATGCGGTCCTCGCGGATGAAGGTCTCGACCACCAGCGACGCGCGCTCCCCCGTCGCCATGCGCGACAGCGTGCGGTTGGAGCAGGCGACCTGATAGCCCACGCCGTTCACGTCCACGACGACGTAATCGGTGCCGACCGAATCGACGATGCCGGTGAGCTTGGCGATCACGGGATGCTCTCCTTGCCGGACGGCTGGCGCCGCAGGACGGTGGTCTCGTCCAGGCGCGCCTTGATGGTTTCCAGCACGCCGTCGAGATTTTCGTTCAATTCGTTGTTCCAGAAGCGCAGCACACGGAAACCGGCCTGCTCCAACATGCGAGTACGCCGCTGGTCGTGTTCGATCCGCTCGGCGTGCTGCCCGCCGTCGAGTTCGATGATGAGCCGATGATCGTGGGCGACGAAATCCACGGTGAAACCGAGGATGGGTTCCTGCCGGCGGAATTTCGCGCCCATCTGCGCGTTGCGCAGACGCTGCCACAGCAGCTTCTCCACATCGGTGGCGTTGACGCGAAGCTGCCGCGCACGCGCCGTCTGCTGCTCCGATGGCTTCGTCTTCGCCACGGCGACCATGGCCCCCTCTCCCCCCCGGGGAGAGGGTTGGGG
>JAEZID010000317.1 GCA_023416195.1 Pseudomonadota bacterium
CCCCCGACCGCCGCGCCGCCATGGGCCGCCGGGGCCGCGCCTGGGTCGAGGCCAACGCCAGCCGCCCCGCCGTGCTGGCGCGCTACGCCGGGCTGCTGCTGGAAGGAACGGACGCATGACCAAACCCGCGCTGGTTTTCAGCTGGGAGATGTTCGGGCCGTACCACATGGACCGGCTGGAGGCGGTCGGGCGGCGGCTCGGCCATCTCTACGACGTGGTCGGGCTGGAGGTCGGGTCGAAGTCGCACACCTACGCCTGGGACTCCACCGGCACCGGCCAGAACTTCCGCAAGATCACCCTGTTTCCCGGCCGGTCGAAGGCCGACATCCCCGCCGTCCAGGTCTACCGCGCGCTGCTGCGGGAATGCCGGCGCGTCGGGGCCAGCCACGTCTTCCTCTGCCATTACGAAGACCCGGACGTCTTCGCGCTGGCGGTGACCATGCGGCTGCTGGGCCGGCGGGTCGTCAACATGAACGCCAGCAAGTTCGACGACAAGCCGCGCATCCTCTGGCGGGAGGCGGTCAAGACCCTGTTCTACGCCCCCTATCAGGCGGCCATCGGCGGCAGCCACCGGACGGTGGACTACTTCCGCTTCCTGGGCCTGCCGAAGGACCGGCTGTTCATCGGCTACGACACGCTGTCGCTGGACCGCATCCGCCGGCTGTCGGGCATGACCCCGGCACCGGACGGCGTGCCCTTCGCCCAGCGGCACTTCACGATCATCGCCCGCTTCGTGCCGAAGAAGAACCTGTTCCGGGCGGTCGAAGCGTACGACCTGTACCGCCGCATGGCCGGCGACGAGGCGCGGCCGCTGCACCTCTGCGGGTCGGGGCCGCTGGAGGCCGACCTCCGGGCCGAGGTCGCCCGGCGCGGGCTGGAGGGGCACGTCATCTTCCGGGGATTCCTTCAGGAGAAGGGAATCGCCGAGACGCTGGGCTCCACGCTGTGCCTGCTGCTGCCCTCCATCGAGGAGCAGTTCGGGCTGGTGGTCAACGAGGCGCTGGCCATGGGCGTGCCGACCATCCTGTCCGACCAGTGCGGCGCCCGCGACGTTCTGATCCGCAGCGGCATCAACGGCCACATCGTCGAACCCGACAACCCGGAGGGGCTGGCCCGTCACATGCTGTCGGTCGCGGCGGACGAGGCGGAGTGGCGCCGCCTGTCGCTGAACGGCCGGCCGTTCCAGGCCCTGGCCGACGCCGGCTTCTTCGCCGAGGCGGTGGAGAAGGCGCTGGTCAGCCTGGGGGCGCAGGCCGTGGACAGCCCCGCCCCCGCCGCCTTGCCGTCCGCCCGTGAAAGCGAAGGCTGATGACCGACCGCAAGCCGTCCCACATCGCCCCCGACGCAGCCCCTCACATCGTCGTCTCGGCCCGCCTGCCCCCGCCGACCGATGGGATGAGCCGGGTCACCGCCCTGGTGCTCGACCGGCTGCGGAGCCGGGGCAACGTGGAGGTCGCCGACCTGTCGCCGGGCTGGAACGGCGGCGGGACGCGCTACCACGCGATGAAGGCTTTCCGGGTGCTGCTGGCCGGGTTGCGGCTGGCGGCGGGGGTGACGCAGCCGGACCGGCGCTTCTACATGCCGGCGGATTCCGGCCTCGGCATTTTCTACACGACGGCGCTGGTCGGGGCGGCGCGGCTGTTCGGGTACGAGCGGACGCTCCACCACCATTCCTTCGCCACCATTTCCAAGCCCACCTGGCGAATGTCCCTGCTGACGCGGGTGGCCGGGGAGGACTGCACCCACGTCCTGCTGTGCCCGGCCATGCAGATGCGCTTTCAGGCGCTCTACCCCGCCGCGCGCACGGCCATGACCATGTCCAACGCCATCTTCACCCCGCCCGAGCCGCGCCCCCGGCGCCGCAAGGACGGGCCGCTGCGCATCGGGCATCTGTCCAACCTGTGCACCGACAAGGGGCTGGACACCCTGTTCACGCTGCTGCGCGCCCTTCAGGTGGAGGGCGTCGCGGCGAAGCTGATCCTGGCCGGGCCGGGGATCGGGCGGATGGACAACGCGCTGGTCGCGGCGGGGCTGGTCGCCTTCGACGGCAACGTCGAATATCGCGGCCCGGTCGAGGGCGAGGCCAAGGCGGAGTTCTACCGCGACATCGACGTGTTCGCCTTCCCGACCCGGTACAAAAACGAAGCCCAGCCGCTGGTCCTGTTCGAGGCCATGGCCGCCGGCGTGCCCGTGCTGGCGTACGAGCGGGGCTGCATCGGCAGCGACATTCCCCGGCCGGGGCTTGTCACCCAGGACCAGAATTTCGTCGAGGCGGTGCTGCCGACGCTGCGCCGCTGGGCCGGGGACCGCGACGCGCTGGCCCTGGCGTCGGAGCAGGCCCACGCGCGGGCGCGGGCGGCCTACGAGGCCAGCCACGCCGGGTTCGAGGCGGTGCTGGAGCGGATCGCCGGACCAATCGCGGCAACGGCCCCGGCGGCGGTCCGGCCAAAGCGGCGGGCCGTGGGGTGAGCTACCGCGCGCCTTCCGGGCCGATCCTGCTCCACGGCAGATCCTCGATGCCGAGGTCGCGGGCGGGGCTGTCGGGGCGCAGGCGGAAATCGTCCTTGGCGGGGTCGAGGAAATAGGGGTTGGGCAGGCTCGGCCCCTGGACCGTGCGGGGCTGGGCGCGCACCGGAGAGGCGGCCGGACTGCGGCTGCCCCGGCCCTGGCGGTCCACAATGTTCATGTCC
>JAEZID010000327.1 GCA_023416195.1 Pseudomonadota bacterium
TGCACGGCCTGTCGGTGGAGATGACGGAGGCGATGGCCGAATACGTCCACGCCCGCATCCGCGCCGAGCTGGGCTATGGGGCCGAGGACAGCCGCGACAAGGAGAAGCTGTTGCAGCAGGCCTATCGAGGATCCCGCTACAGCTTCGGCTATCCGGCCTGCCCGAACCTCGCCGACCAGGAGCAGCTTCTCACGCTGCTGGACGCCGGCCGGATCGGGGTGGAGATGTCCGACGAGTTCCAGCTCCACCCCGAGCAGAGCACGTCCGCCATCGTGCTGCATCACCCCAGGGCCAAGTACTTCTCGGTCTGATACGGACGGCGCCTTCAGGCGCCGTCCGTATCACCCTCTCAATCAATGCTATCGCATTGATCTGCCGGGTTTCACCGGCGGCGCTCAATGGAAGCGTTCATGCGCCGCCGGTATGAGGGGCAGGGTGGTTCCCAGGACTGGCTGGTTCGCGTATCGTATGGTCATGACCCAGCCAGCCCCCCTCGCCCTTCATCGGGAGACGGTCCGCCCGGAATGGATCGACTACAACGGCCACATGAACGTGGCCTACTATCTGCTGGCCTTCGACCACGCCACCGACTCGGTGCTGGACCACTTCGGGATCGGGAAGGAGTATGCCGAGACCGAAGGGCGGTCGATGTTCGTGGTCGAGGCGCATCTGACCTACGCGCGGGAGGTCACGGAGGGGGACGGGCTGCGCTTCTCCTCGCGGATCCTGGGGGCGGATGGCAAGCGGCTGCACCTGTTCCATGAGATGACCCACGCCGAGGACGGTTTCCTGGCGGCGACGGCGGAATTCATGTTGCTCCATGTGGACCTGTCCGAACGCCGGGCCGCGCCGTTCGCCACGGCGACGGCCGAGGCGCTGGCTCGTGTGGCGGCGGAGCATGCGACACTGCCGGTCCCGCCGCAGGCCGGGCGGTGCGTCGGCCGCAAAACGCCGGGGACGAACGCCTAAAGCGTTTGGCAATCGGCGGGCGCCACCCTATGTCTTGGCGCATGAAGACGACAATTTTCGCCGCCTTCGCGGTTATTGCCACCATCCTCGTGCCGCTTGACGCCATGGCCGATTGCACCGATCCGCCACAGACCAAAGTCAACTGGCGCCGCTGCTATTTCGACGGTCGGGATCTGAGCGGGGTCGCCCTGTCCGAGGCGATGCTGCGCGACGCCACCTTCCAGCGCGCCACCCTGAAGGACGCCGATCTGTCCGGGGCCGACGCCTACCGCGCCAAGTTCGTCAGCACCGCCATGCCCGGCGTGAAGCTGGACGGCGCCCGCCTGATCGAGGCCGATCTGACCCGTGCCGATCTGACCGGAGCCTCGCTGAAGGACGCCGACCTGCGCAACGCCAAGCTGGTGAACGCCACGCTGGTCAAGGCCGACTTCACCGGCGCGAAACTGGCGGGCGCCGACCTCCGCCAGGCCGATCTGTCGGGGGCGACCTGGATCGATGGAAAACACGTCTGCGCCGAGAAATCGGTCGGGCAATGTAATTGAAGGGTGTGCTGATAATAAGGATGCTTGCCCCTTTCTTTATTGCCGCGCTAACGTTCGTGCGCCGATCATTGAAGGGGCATTGGCCGTGGCGAGCACCGACGATTTCGAGAAGGCCAGCGGCATCGCGGCCCAGGCCATGGACCGCATGCTCGCCGACCGGCTGGCGCCCAACCCGGAAAATTTCACGCTGTGGTACGCCTATTTCGGCGGCCAGCTTCCCGACCTGAGCCGCGCCATCGACATCGCCCGGCGCGACGGCGCCACCCTGTCGCAAAACCATTGCGACGAGTTGTTCAAGCGCTTCTTCACGCTGGACGCCGAGGCGCTGGCGATCCGCGAGACGTCGGAAAAGGCGCGGGTGGCGCTCGGCCGCATCCTCGACCAGCTTGGGACGGTGGGATCGGAGACCGACCGCTACGGCCACACGCTCGCCGGCTTCCAGGGCGAGCTGGAGGAGCCGATGAGCGTGGAGGAACTGCGCGCCATGGTCGCCGCCATCGCCGCCGAGACCACGGCCATCGTGGACCGGCAGACCCGCCTGCAAACCCAGCTTCTCAATTCCAGCCAGCAATTGGCGGAGATGCGCGTCAGCCTGGACACCGCCCGGCGCGAGGCGATGACGGACGGGCTGACCGGCATCGCCAACCGCAAGGCCTTCGACCAGGCGCTCGAAGCCGCCGCCCAGGAGTCCGAGCGGGAGAAGCTGCCGCTCACCCTGCTGATGGTGGACATCGACCATTTCAAGCGGTTCAACGACACGCACGGGCACCTTGTCGGCGACCATGTGCTGAAGCTGGTCGCCAAGGTGCTGACCGAGTGCATCAAGGGCCGCGACACCGCCGCCCGCTACGGTGGCGAGGAGTTCTCCATCATCCTGCCGCGCACCGAACTGGCCAACGCCCTGAAGGTGGCCGAGCAGGTCCGCGCTACCGTCGGGTCGCGGCAGATCGTCAACCGGGCTCGGAACGCCAGCTACGGGTCGGTCACCCTGTCCATCGGCGTCGCCGAGTACCGGCCGGGCGAGCCGCTCACCGGTTTCGTCCGCCGCGCCGATCAGGCCCTCTACGCCGCCAAACGCGGCGGCCGGAACCGCGTCTACGCCGAGGGGGGATAAGGGCGCCGCCTACCCCTTCAACCCGGCGATCACCGCCTCCGTCTCCTTGGCGAGGCGGGCGACGAGGGCGGCGGCGGGCTGGCGGCGGGCCATGCGCAGACCTTGCCCGGCCCAGAGCGACAGGAACTCGGCGCGGCCCTGCTGCGCGGCGGCGGTGCGCATCGGGCGGGTCAGCGCGTTCTGGAGCGGGAAGGGCAGGGCCGCGTCGTCCGGCACTTCGGCCAGGAAGCGGTTGACGATGCCGCGCGCCGACCGGCCGGAAAAGGCGCGGGTCAGGCGCGTTTCATGCTCGCCGGCGGACAGGATGGCCTGCTTGTGGACGTCGGGGGCTCCGGCCTCGTCGCAGGTCACGAAGGCGGTACCCATCTGCACGCCGGCCGCCCCGAGGGCCAGCGCGGCGGCGATGCCCCGGCCGTCCATGATGCCGCCCGACGCAATCACCGGCAGGCGGACGGCGTCCACGGTCTGGGGCACCAGCGCCATCGTGCCGATCAGGCTGGAGGCGACCTCGGCCACGAATGTACCGCGATGGCCGCCGGCCTCGCTGCCCTGCGCGACGACGGCGTCGAAACCGGCGCGTTCGATGGCTATGGCTTCTTCAACGGTGGTCGCGGTGCCGATCAGCAGCATGCCCCGTTCCTTGATGGCGGCCAGCACGTCGGCGGTTGGAATACCGAAGGTGAAGCTGAAGGCCGCCGCTCCGCTGTCGAGCGCGGCGGCGACCTGGGCGAGGAAGGCGTCGGGGGCGAGCGCGGGCACGCTGGGGGGCGGCAGGCCCAGTTCGGCGTGGTAGGGGGCGACGCGGTCCAGCGCCGGGGTCGGGTCGGCGGGCGGCGTCGGCGCCGGAAGCGGGGCAAAGAGGTTGATGCCGAAGGGCCGGGACGTGCGGGCGCGGATCGCCTGCGCGCGTTCGGCGATCTGGGCCGGGGTGAGGTAGGCGGCGCCGATGAAGCCGATGCCGCCAGCCTCGCCGACCGCCGTCACGAGGTCCGCCGTGTCGCCGCCGCCCGCCATGGGCGCCTGGACGATGGGGTGGGTGAGGCCCAGCCGCTGGGTCAGAATGGTGTGGACCGGCATGCTCCGCCCTCCGATGCGTGGTGTTGGGGGCAGGCTAGGACGGCTCGGCTATCGTGAAAAATGATTTGTTGTGATGGGCGCGTTCGCTTTGGGTGAATGGCTACGCCGCCCGCAGCCACACCGCCGTGTCGTGGAAGGCGGCGCCGCCCGCCGGGGGAATCAGCTCGGGGGAGGTCAGGGTGTTGATGCCCAGACCTTCGATGAAGGCGGTGCTCGGCCAGATGCCCTCGACGATCACCACGCCGGGCAGAACGCCGGGAAAGGGCTTGGCGTGGACGACGACGCTGCCCCGACGGTTGCCGACGCGGACGGGGGCGCCCTCGGCCAGCGACAGGGCCGCCGCGTCGTCGGGGTGGATCAGGGCGGTCGGGCGCCCCTCGCGCCGCTGGGACGTGACGGTTTCCGTGAAGCTGGAGTTCAGGAACTGGCGCGCCGGGGCGGTGACGAGGCGGAAGGGGTGCTCGACGTCGGTCTGTCCGGCCGGCGGCATGTGGTCGGGAAGGCCGGGCAGGATGTCGGTGCCGTAGGGGCCGAGTTCCGCCCAGTCCGGCGCGAAGCGGAAGCGCCCGTCGGGATGGGCGAAGCCGGTCAGGAAATGCGAGGTCTCGAAATCCGGCTGGGCGTCGATCCAGCGCCGTTCGGTCAGCGTCGCCGCGTCGCCGAGGTCGGACGCCTTCAGCATGGCGTCGATGATCTCCAGCGCGGTCATGCCGAAGCCGGGATGCTCGGCGCCGACGCGGCGGGCCAGTTCGGAGATGACCCGGTGGTTCTCGCGCGCCTGATGCTGCGGCTCGATCACCTTGCGGCCGATCTGGATGTGCATCTGGCCGCCGCCCCGGTAAAGGTCGTCGTGCTCCAGGAAGGTGGTCGCGGGGATCACGAGGTCGGCGAGGCGCGCCGTGTCGGTCATGAACTGCTCGTGCACCGCAACGAACAGATCCTCGCGCAGGAAACCCTGGCGGACGCGGGCGGAGTCCGGGCAGATCGCCGCCGGATTGGTGTTCTGGATCAGCATCGCGGTGACGGGGGGACCGGATCGGATGTCCTCGCCGGTCAGGACGGCGCCGATGCGCGCCTGGTCGAAGACGCGCACGGAGGTGTCGAGCCGGTCGAGCCCTTCCGACAGGGTCTTGTCGATCGCGTAGATGTCCCACGAGCAGTAGAGCGCGCCGCCGCCGCGATGCACCCAGGCGCCGGTGACCACGGGCAGGCAGGAGACCGCGTGCATCTGCGCGGCACCGTTGTGCGCGCGGGTCAGCCCGTAGCCGAGTCGCAGATAGCTGCGCGCCGTGCCGCCGTAGAGGCGGGCGAAGGCGACGATCTCCTCCACCGACAGGCCGGTGATGGCCGCCGCCCATTCGGGCGTGCGGGTGGCGAGGTGCGCTTCCAGCCGCTCCACGCCGGCGGCGTAGCGGGCGAGGTAGGCGCGGTCGGCGAAGCCCTCCTTGAACAGGACGTGCATCACCGCGCAGGCCAGCGCGCCGTCCGTGCCGGGCCGCAGCATGAGGTGGAGGTCCGACACCTCCGCCGTGCCGGTGCGGTAGGGATCGATTGTGACCAGCTTCGCCCCGCGCGCCTTGCGGGCGCGGCTGACGTGGGTCATCACGTTGACCTGGGTGGCGACCGGGTTGCCGCCCCAGTTCACGATCAGGTCGCTGTCCGCCATTTCGCGCGGGTCGGCGCCGCGGAGGTCGCCGTAGCCGGCCAGCCAGCCCATGTTGGCCGGCGTGTCGCAGATCGTGTTGATCTGGCGCGAGTAGCCCTTCGCGTGGCGCAGGCGCTGGATGGAGCCGCGCTGCACGAGGCCCATGGTGCCGGAGGAGAAATAGGGCCAGATCGCTTCGGGGCCGTATTGCCGTTCGGCGGTCAGGAAGGCATCGGCGATGCGGTCCAGCGCCTCGTCCCAGCCGATTTCCGTCCACTGGCCGGCACCCTTCGGGCCGGTGCGCAGCAGCGGTGCCTTGATGCGGTCGGGGGCGTGCACGCGCTCGGCGTAGCGGCTGACCTTCGCGCAGATGACGCCGGCCGTGTAGCTGTTGTCGGCCGCTCCCCGGACCTTTCCGATGCGGTCGGAGGCCAGCCGCTCCACCTCCAGGGCGCAGGTGCTGGGGCAATCGTGCGGGCAGGCGGTCGGCAGAAAGGCGGAGGTCACGGCGGCGCGCCTTCGGCAGGGAGTGTGCGGAGCAGAGCTTAGGACGGCGCCTTGCCGCCTTCAACCATCGCCGGTTTGCGGGATAGAACTCAGCGCGCGTGCTGGTCGAGGAACTGGCGGCAGTGGTCGAAGTCCTGCGTGACGATCTCCGGCAGATCCACGCCTTTGCGTTCGGCGAGGCTGCGGGCGAAGGCGACCATGCGCTCGGTCGGCGCCTTGCGCCGGGCCGAGGTAGAGGGCGCTGGGGTCGGCGCGGACGCTTCCGGGATCGGCGCTACGGCGGTCTTGGCCTTGCGCGTGCGGCGCGGTTTGACGGTGGCCGTCCCGTCCACGGGAACCATCGCCTTGGCGGTCTTGCCAGTCTTGGCGGGTGCGCGGGTGCGGGGAGCGCCGGTGGCGCGGCGGCGGCCGACGCCGCCGCGGCCGGCGCGCACGGGGCCGGTTACGCCGAGATCGACGGCAGGTCCCTGGTTGCCGAGAAGGGCGCCGATCAGACGGACGGCCTCGTCGGAGATGCCGTCGATGACCGCGCGGAAATCGGCGCGGCCGGTGACGACGTCGTCCAGGCGCATTTCCCAGAGGGCGGTGGTGCCGGGATCGACCAGGGCCGGGGCGGCGGCGCGCAGTGTTTCGAACAGTTGCAGGCCGGCGGGGGTGGGAACCAGCCATTTGCCGTCGGCGCCCAGAAGGTTCTGCCTTCTCAGGCCCTTGATCACCTCGGCGCGGGTGGCGGGGGTGCCGATGCCCTTGGCTTCCTTCAGGCGGTCGCGCAGAGCCGGATCCTCGACGAAGCGCCAGGCGTTCTGCATGGCGTCCACCAGCGTGCCTTCGTTGTAGCGCGGCGGCGCCTGGGTGCGCTTGGCCTCCACCTTGGGGTCGGAGAGGGTGGCGGGCTCGCCGTGGGCGAGGGGCGGGAGGGTCTGTTCGGCCTCGTCCTCCGGCTTGCCCTCGGCCTCGGCGGAGGCGAAGGCGGCTTTCCAGCCGAGCTTCAGCGGAATGCGGCCGACCGCGCGGAACGGCACCGGCCGGCCGTCCACGGGAACGTCCATCAGGACGGTGGTCTGGCGGTACTCGTAATCAGGCATGACGGCGGCGAGGTAGGAGCGGCAGATCAGCGCGTACAGCCGCTTCTCGTCGTCGGTCAGGCGGTTGAGGCGCGACTCCAGGTCGTCCAGCACGTTGACGTTCGGGACGATGGCGTGGTGCGACACGCCCTCCAGCGCGCGGTCGCAGAAATGCCCGGACTTGCCCTTGCGGATGACGGGGCGGGAGATGTCCAGATGCGCGAAGCCGCGCAGGCGCGTCAGCGCGCCGACGATGGCCGGCACGTCGGCGATCTGGTTTTCCGACAGGTAGCGCGCCTCGGCGCGGGGGTAGGTGATGAGCTTCTTGCCCTCGCCGTCGTAAAGCTCCTGGGCGACGGCCAGCGTGCGGTCGGCGGTCCAGCCCCAGCGCTGGCCGCAGGTCTTTTGCAGGGAGGGCAGGTCGTAGAGCTTCGGCGGGGCCTGCCGCTTTTCCTCGACCTCCACGGAAAGGGGGCCGGTGTGGCCGGAGGCGGCCTTGGCGATGGCCTCGGCGCGGGCGCGGTCCTTGATGCGGTCTTTCGGCGGCGGCGCGTGGCGCATCTGGAAGGATCCGGCGGCGACGGTGGCGGTCGCCACGACCTCGAAATAATCCTCCGGTTTGAAGTTGCGGATCTCCAGTTCGCGCAGGCAGACGATGGCGAGGGTCGGAGTCTTCACCCGGCCGATGCCGATGACGCCGCGCGCACCGGGGGCGAGCAGCGTCTTGGTCGCCGTGCGGGTCAGGGAGAGGTTGAAGATCTGGTCGGCCTGCTGGCGCGCGACGGCGGCCTCGTAGAGTGGGCGCAGTTCGGCGTTGGGCTTCAGCCGGGCGAAGGCGTCGCGGATCGTCTTGGGATCCTGCGCGGTGAAGAGCGCCCGATGAACCCGGCCACGGTACTTGTAATGTTCAAGAATTTCCTGCCCGATCAACTGCCCCTCGCGGTCGCAGTCGGTGGCGAGGATCACCTGATCGCAGGCCTTCAGGGCGGCGGCGATGGCGCTGAGCTTCGCCGCCTTGTTGCCGCCGCTGTCGGGGCGGGTGGGATAGAGGCCGTCCGGCTTCAGCAGGGCGGGCGACCAGCGCTTCCAGGCCGGATCCACCTCCTCCGGTTCGGCGAGGCGGAGCAGGTGCCCCTCGGCCGGCAGGATGCGGCCGAAGCGCTCGCCGAGCGCGGCGCGGAGATCCTTTGCCTGACTGGATTTCTCGGTGATGATGAGCGTGGCCATGGCCGGAGAATACGCCGAAGATGAAAACGTATCAAGAACGCGCCGTCCTTCTTGCGCTGCTGCTGTTCGCCGCACCCGCGTTGGCTCAGAAGCCGCTGCTGCCGGGCGTCGGGGCGGAGGATGGGCGGGTGACGGTGGATGCCGGACAGGATCCGTGGCGCAGCCTCGTGCGGGTGCAGACGAATCTGGCCGGGCGCTGCACGGGGGTGCTGGTGGCGCCGACGAAGGTCGTCACCGCCGCGCACTGCCTGTTCAACGGGCGGACCCGGCGCTACCTGCCGGCCTCGTCGCTGCACGTCCTGTTCGGCTACGCCAAGGGCGAGTACCGGCGGCATGTGACGGTGGACTCGTTAACGACCGACCCCGCGCACGATCCGGCGCTGCCGGCGGGGCGGGCGATGGCGACGGACTGGGCGGTGCTGACGCTGAGCGAGCCGGCCCCGGCCGACGTGCCGCCGCTGGCGCTGTCCGAGTCCCCGCCGCCGCCGGGTCTGGCGTTGCGGCTGGGCGGCTACAGTCAGGACAAGGCGCAGATTCTCACCGCCGACACGGACTGCCGGGCGCTGGGCATCGGGCAGGCGCCGGGTGGGCCGGTGCTGGTGCACGACTGCGCGGGCACGCGCGGAACCAGCGGCGCGGCGTTGCTGGCGGAACGCGGCGGCGTCTGGAGCGTTGTCGGAATCGCCGTGGCGGTCGCGGCGGACAGCGGAGCGAATCGCCGCAATTTCGCGGTGCCTTCGGCCGTTTTCGCCCCCGTCATACGGGAAAACGCCGACGCGGGGCAGCCTTGAACGGCAGCACCGCATTTTTTGCTAGGTCGCCGCATCTGAATCGCATAGACGTACGCGCGTCGAAGTCCCGTTACCGGAGCCCTATCCATGTCTATCCAGCGCTTCCATCCCGGACCGCGCATGAGCCAGATGGTCGTCCACAACGGCACGGTCTATCTGGCCGGTCAGGTGGCCGATGATCCGACTCCGGACGTGGAGACGCAGACCCGCCAGATTCTGGGGCAGATCGACGCCCTGCTGGCCGAGGCCGGCACCGACAAGAGCAAGCTGCTGTCCGCCACCATTTATCTGACGGACATCGCGACGTTCGGCGCCATGAACAAGGCGTGGGAAGCGTGGGTCGACACGGCCAACACGCCGGCCCGCGCCACGGTCGAGGCCGCCCTCGCCGCGCCGGAGTATCTCGTTGAAATTCAGGTTATCGCGGCTAAATAAGGCCGCGTGAACGGGGCGACCCGGCTACCTCGGTTGGGGTTTGCCGGCGTGGCCCACAAGCTGTGAGGGCCTCGCGCTTCGAAAATTCCGGACGGGTTATCCCTTCCGGTTTACGGAATGTTAATCACGCCTTAACAGATCGCCCGTAAAAACCCCGACCAACCACCCCAGCCGCCGGAGCGGACGACCGTCGTTGCGCTTCGATAGCCGCGTTACAGTAATGGACCCGCAACATGCCGCGCCAAACGCCTCTCTCTGACATCCGTAATATCGGCATCATCGCGCACGTCGATGCCGGCAAGACGACGACGACCGAGCGCATCCTGTACTACACCGGCCGCAAGCACACGATCGTCGACGTGCACGCGACCAAGGACCTGAAGTCGTCGACCACGACCGACTACATGGAGCAGGAGCAGAAGCGCGGCATCACCAT
>JAEZID010000213.1 GCA_023416195.1 Pseudomonadota bacterium
GTGCTGGGCCGGGTGGACCGTGGCGAGATCACCCGCGCGGAGGCCGACCGCCTGATCTACGACGGGCTGCGGGCGTTCAAGTCGGGTGCCGACGATTACATCTGGCTGACCAACTACGACTCCGTCCTGCTGTCGCACCCGCGCCCGGAACTGGCCGGTGACACCCAGGACGAGCGCGGGCGCGAGGTCGTGCCCGGCATCGTCGAGAAGGCGCGGCGGGAGGGCGAGGGCTATCACACCTACCCGTGGCCGCGTTCGGGGGGCGACCGCGCGGCGCGGAAGATGTCCTACTTCCGCCACCTGCCGAAGCACGGGCTGATCGTCGGCACCGGCTCCTTCCTGGACGACATCGACGCGGTGGTGGAGCGCCGCATGCAGGCGGCGGTGGAGGATTTGCGGCAGGCGCTGCGCAACATCCGCATCGCGCGCACCGGCTACGTCTTCATCTTCGATTCGTCGCGGCGGATGATCATCCACCCGAATTCGAACATCGAGGGGACGGCCTTCGGCACGCTGAAGGATCCGGCGACCGACGAATACATCGGCGATGCGCTGATGAAGGCAGCGCGGGAGGACCGCTACCGCCGCTATCTGTGGGACAAGCCCAGCGATCCTAACAACTACGCTTATGAGAAGATCAGCTGGGTCCGCCATGTGGAGGGGCTGGACTGGTACATCGCGTCCAGCGTCTACGAGGAGGAATTGCGCAGTTCCTCCGTCGTGCTCGGCAACCGGCTGTTCGCCGTGTCGCTGGCCGTCATGGCGCTGGGCGCCGGGCTGGGCTATCTGGGCGCCCGGCGGCTGGCGCGGCCGCTGCGGCAACTGGCGGACACGGCGGCGCAGGTGCGGGCCGGCAACCTCGACGCGCGCAGCGGCATCGTCCGCAACGACGAGATCGGCGATCTGGCCGTCACCTTCGACGCCATGATCCAGCGCGTGAAGGACGACATCGCCACGTTGGACAGCCGCGTGAAGGAACGCACGGCGGCGCTGGAGGAAGCGGAGCGGCTGAAGGCGGTCGGCCAGCTGGCCGGGGGCCTTGCCCACGACTTCAACAACCTGCTGACCATCATCCTCGGCAATCTGGCGGTGGCGCGCGAGCGGTTCGCCGGTTTGAGCGAGCTGCACGCCTATCTGGATCCGGCGCAGCGGGCCAGCCGGCGCGGCGCCGACATCACCGCGCGCCTGCTCGCCTTCGCCCGCCGCCAGCCGCTGAAGCCGCAGCCGGTCGATGTGCACGCGCTGGTGCGGGAAATGGCCGTTCTGCTCAGCCGCTCCCTGCCCGCCTCCATCGCCATCGCCACGCCGGGACCAGACGAACCGGTTTGGGCGGTCGCCGACCCGACGCAGCTGGAAAACGCGCTGGTCAACCTGTCGCTGAACAGCCGCGACGCGATGCCCGACGGCGGCACCCTGACCATCGCGATCCAGCCGCGTCGGGAGGCCGACGACGTTGGCTTCGACGAGGCGCCGGCACCCGGCCGCTACGTCGAAATCCGGGTCGCCGACACCGGCCGGGGCTTCGCGCCCGGCGCCGCCGACCGTGCCTTCGAACCCTTCTTCACCACCAAGGCGCTGGGCTCCGGTCTCGGCCTGTCGATGGTCTACGGCTTCGTCAAGCAGTCGGGCGGCTACATCCGCATCGAGAGCACGGCCGGCCGCGGCACCACCGTCACCCTCCTGCTGCCGCAGGCCGAGGCGCCCGCGCCGGTGTCCGCCGACGCCCCGGATGAGCCGGTGCCGGCGGTCAACTGGAACGGCATGCTGGCGCTGGTGGTGGAGGACGACGCCGACGTGCGGCTGGTCATGCGCCAGCAGCTGATGGACTTCGGCCTGTCGGTGATCGAGGCGGAAAGCGGCGACGAGGCCATGGAGCTGATCGAACAGCTGGACGATCTGCGGCTGGTGGTGTCGGACGTGGTCATGCCCGGGGTGTCCGGCCTGACGCTCGCCCGCCATCTGCGCGCCACGCGGCCGGACGTTCAGGTCATCCTGGTCAGCGGCTTCTCCACCGAGGCCATCAACGATGGGGAGGGGCTGGTCATTCTCGGAAAACCATGGGAAAAATGCGACCTGGCGACGGCCATCCGGCTGCCGTGCACCGCCTGAGGAAAAAAGGGCTTCAAGGCTCATGAACGGGAGGAAGACCGTATACGTCGTCGATGACGACCCGGACGTGCGCGACCTGCTGCGCACCGTGCTGGGCGGCTTCGGCTATGCGGTCTCCGTCTTCGGGTCGGGCCGGGCGGTGCGCGCGGCCATCCGCCGCGAGCCGCCGGAGGTCGCCATCGTGGATCTGGGGCTGCCCGACATGGACGGCCTGACCCTGGTTCGCGAACTGTGGGAGGACGTGCGCTTCGGCGTCATCGTCCTGACCGGCCGGGGCGACGTGTCCGACCGCGTGCTGGGGCTGGAGCTGGGGGCCGACGACTACATCGTCAAACCCTTCGAGCCGCGCGAGTTGGTGGCGCGGGTCAACACGGTGATCCGGCGGCGCGAGCAGCTGATGGCGGTCAGCCGCAGCGGCGCCACCGGCAAGGCGCGCTTCGCCGAATGGACCTTCGACGTGGGCGACCTGACCCTGACCGCCGACGACGGCCGGCGCGAGACGCTGACGGCGGCGGAAGCGGCGCTGCTCGGCATGCTGCTGAAGGCGCCCCGCCGTGTGCTGTCGCGCGAGCAGTTGCAGAGCGCGGAGCTGGACCGCGGCGACCTGCCGTTCGAACGCGCGGTGGACGTGCGGATTTCCCGCATCCGCAAGAAGATCGAGCCCGACCCGCGCTCGCCCAAGCTGATCCGCACCGTCTACGGCGCCGGCTACCTGTTCGCCGCCGACGTGACGTGGGTGAACGGCTAAGGATCAGCGGGTAACAGTTCGACACAATTCGGAGACAGTTGAGAAAAGGAGCCCCGCTACCCTTCCGGCCAAATGCCGCGCGGCCGCAACGCGCCGCCGTCAATGCCCAGGGGGAAGCGAAGAATGGGTTCCGTAAGCCCGTACGACCAGAATCTCGACAAGAACGCCGCCAACCACGTCGCGCTGACTCCGCTGACCTTCCTGGAGCGCGCCGCCAGCGTGTGGCCCGACCGCACCGCCGTCGTCCACGGCACGGTCCGCCGCAGCTGGGCCGAGACCTTCGTCCGCTGCCGCAAGCTCGCCTCGGCGCTGGCCAAGCGCGGCATCGGCAAGGGTGACACGGTGGCGATGCTGGCCGCCAACACCCCGGAACTGTTCGAGGCGCATTTCGGCGTGCCGCTGGCCGGCGCCGTGCTGAACGCCATCAACACGCGCCTGGACGCGGCGGCGGTCACCTTCATCCTGGAGCATGGCGACGCCAAGATCCTGATCTGCGACCGCGAGTTCGCCAAGATCGGCAAGCCGGCGGTCGCGGGCATGAAGAACCCCATCCCGATCATCGACATCGACGACCCGCAGTATGCCGGCGGCGAGTTGATCGGCGAGTGCGATTACGAGGCCCTGCTGGCGACCGGCGATGCCGATTTCCCCTGGACCATGCCGGCGGACGAGTGGGACGCCATCGCGCTGAACTATACCTCCGGCACCACGGGCAACCCCAAGGGCGTCGTCTATCACCATCGCGGCGCCTACCTGAACGCGGTGTCCAACGCGCTGTCCTGGAGCATGGGCGACGGCCCGGTCTATCTGTGGACCCTGCCGATGTTCCACTGCAACGGCTGGTGCTTTCCCTGGACGCTGGCGGTGGTGGCCGGCACGTCGGTGTGCCTGCGCGCCGTGCGGCCGGACAGCGTGCTGAACGCGATCCGCGACGAGAAGGTCACGCACTTCTGCGGCGCACCCATCGTGCTCAACATGATCAACAACGCGCCCGCCGAGGCGAAGGCCGGCATCGACCACCCGGTCAAGGTGATGACCGCCGGCGCCGCCCCGCCCGCCGCCGTCATCGCCGGCATGGAGCGCATGGGTTGGGACGTCACCCACGTCTACGGCCTGACCGAGGTTTACGGCCCGGTGACCCTGTGCGTCTGGCACGACAAGTGGGACGGCCTGGACCTTGAGGAAAAGGCCACGCTGAAGTCCCGACAGGGCGTGCGCGGCCCGATGCTGGAAGGCGTGATGGTCGCCGACCCCGGCACGCTGGTGCCGGTGCCGAAGGACGGCAAGACCATGGGCGAGGTCTTCATGCGCGGCAACAACGTCATGAAGGGCTACCTGAAGAACGCGGCGGCGACCGAGGAGGCCTTCGCGGGCGGCTGGTTCCACACGGGCGACCTCGCCGTCTGGCACGAGGACGGCTATCTGGAGATCAAGGACCGCTCGAAAGACATCGTCATCTCCGGCGGCGAGAACATCTCCACCATTGAGGTCGAGGACGTGCTCTACCGCCACCCGGATATTCTGGAGGCGGCCGTGGTGTCGCGCCCGGATCCGAAGTGGGGCGAGACGCCCTGCGCCTTCGTCACGCTGAAGGACGGGGCCAGGACGACGGAGGCGGAGATCATTGCCTTCTGCCGTGACCACATGGCCCATTTCAAGGCGCCGCGCACCGTGGTCTTCCGCCCGCTGCCGAAGACCTCCACCGGCAAGATCCAGAAATACGTGCTGCGCCAGATTGCGAAGGAGCTGTGACCGTGAAGCTGTTGTGCGCGGTGAAGCGCGTGGTCGATTACAACGTCAAGGTTCGCGTGAAGGCGGACGGGTCCGGCGTTGAGACGGCCAACGTGAAGATGAGCATGAACCCCTTCGACGAGATCGCCGTCGAGGAAGCGGTTCGCCTGAAGGAGGCCGGCAAGGCTTCGGAGATCGTCGTCGTCACCGTCGGCCCGGCGAGCGCGCAGGAAACCCTGCGCACCGCGCTGGCCATGGGCGCCGACCGCGCCATCCTGGTGCAGACCGACGCCGAGGTGCAGCCACTGGCCGTCGCCAAGATCCTGAAGGCGCTGGCCGAGAAGGAGCAGCCGCAGGCCGTTCTGCTCGGCAAGCAGGCCATCGACGACGACAGCAACCAGACCGGCCAGATGCTCGCCGCTCTGCTCGGCTGGCCGCAGGGCACCTTCGCGTCGAAGGTCGTGGCCGGCGACGGCGCTCTCACCGTGACGCGCGAGATCGACGGCGGCCTGGAGACGGTGGAACTGAAGCTGCCGGCCGTGGTCACCGCCGACCTGCGCCTGAACGAGCCGCGCTACGCCAGCCTGCCCAACATCATGAAGGCGAAGAAGAAGCCGCTGGAGACCGTCACGCCGGACAGCCTGGGCGTGGACGTGGCGCCGCGCCTGGCGACCTTGAAAGTGGCGGAGCCGCCCAAGCGCAAGGCCGGCGTCAAGGTGCCGGACGTGGCGACGCTGGTGGACCGGCTGAAGAACGAAGCGAAGGTGATCTGACGATGCGCACCCTGGTCATCGCCGACATCGACGGCGGCGCGCTGAAGCCCGCCACCCTGAACGCCGTCACCGCCGCCCGCCAGATCGGCGCCCCGGTGGACCTGCTGGTCGCCGCCGGTTCCGCCAAGGCTGCCGCTGACGCCGCCGCGACCATAGCGGGCGTGGACGCCGTGCTGGTCGCCGAGGCCCCGGCCTACGAGCACGCGCTCGCCGAGCCGTTGGCTGGGCTGATCCTGTCGCTGGCCGGCGGCTACAGCCACATCCTCGCCCCGGCGACGGCCAGCGCCAAGAACGTGCTGCCGCGCATCGCCGCCCTGCTCGACGTGGCGCAGGTGTCGGACATCGTCGCGGTGGAATCGCCGGACACCTTCGTGCGGCCGATCTACGCCGGCAACGCGCTGGCGACCGTGCGGTCGTCGGACGCCGTGAAGGTCGTCACCGTCCGCACCACGGCGTTCGAAGCCGCCCCCGCCACCGGCGGCGCCGCGCAGGTCCGCCCGGTCGAGGCGGCCGGCGATCCGGGCCTGTCGCGCTTCGTCTCGGCCCAGATCGTCAAGTCCGAACGGCCGGAGCTGACCGCCGCCCGCGT
>JAEZID010000270.1 GCA_023416195.1 Pseudomonadota bacterium
GCTTCACCGCCGCCAACGCCCTGGAGCTGTACGCCGAAGCGTTCGAGCAGGCGGGCGCGCTGGACAAGCTGGAGGCCTTCGCCAGCCTGAACGGCCCGCGCTTCTACGGCCTGCCGTTCGCCGAGGAGCGCGTGGTGCTGGAGCGTCGCCCCTCCACCGCGCCGGACATCGTGCTGATCGCGGACGGCGACGGCGTGCTGCCCTTCCGCAGCGGCGAGACCCTGAACTGGACCTTCGTCGGGGCGGCCTGAGCCTTGGCCGGGCCGCTCACCCTGGACGGCATCATCGCGCGGGCTTACCCGGCCGCGCTCGATACGTTGGGGGAGCGGCCGACCCGCGACACGGTCCTGTCCGCCATCCGCGCCGGGCACGAGGCCGCGCAGGACCTGATCGACGGCCTCGCCGCGCAGGCCACGGCCGGCGGCCAGCGACTCGGCTGCAAGTCCGGCTGCGCCTTCTGCTGCCACCAGCACATCGCGGTCAGCCCGGCCGAGCTGCTGTCCGTCTTCGACGCCGTCACCGGCTGGCCCGCTGACCGTCAGGCCGACCTGCGCCGCCGCTTGGACCAGGATGCCCCGCGCGTGGCGTCCCTCGGCCACGCCGAACGGCGCGCCGCGCGGCTTGCCTGCGCGATGCTCGACCGCAAGACGGGCCTGTGCACCGCCTACGAACGGCGCCCGATCCCCTGCCGCTCGCACCTGTCGCTTCTGCGCACCGCCTGCGAGCGGGAGTTCCGCAACAAGGGCGCGTTGCGGCCCGGCGACAGGCCGGTCCCGGTGCTCCAGCCGCCGAAGCCCGCCGCCGGGGCCGTCCTCGTCGCCGTCGAATTGGCGCTGGACCGGCGGGGCCTCAGCGTCGAGCCGACCGAACTCACGCTTGGCCTGCGCCTCGCGCTGGCCGACCCGGCCGCCTTCGACCGCTGGCTGTCCGGGGAAAGCCCGTTTCCGGTGCTGGTTCCACCCCCCGACAGCCGTCGCGCCCGCGAAGGCCTGACCTACACGGCGATGATCCGCGCCGAGCGCGAGCGGCTGGAGCGGCAGCGCGTGATCTGATGTCGTTTGTATCGGGAAAAATCGGTCATTCGCCCATTCGATAAAGGATGGCCCGCCAGGGCGACATGGCGCTGAAGAGCGGGCTGTCGAATTTCGTCCCGATTCTTAACATATCGGGGTATTGACCAAAAACGTCTTCGGCTCCGTTGCTTTCGTTTGGGTTGAGAAACGCAATGTATATTGTGCGTGGGTTGGCCGCGTAGGATGCGTGGATGTTTCGCGCCACCTGGGTCAATATGGTCCTGTTGAACGGGTTGAAGAAAAACAGAACGCAAGGGGTTGGCGGCAAGTCGAAGGTGGTCGCGTCGGCGCAGGCGACCTCGACGTCCGGACACAGCCGGGGGCCGTTTCTGTAGGACGCGATGTTGTCCCGCATGTGGCGGCACAAATCCTCCGAGAACTCGACCCCGATTGCCTTTTTGAACGGATAGCGGGCGGCCAGAAGGACGGCCCTGCCTTTGCCGGCGCCGAAGTCGACGAAGGTGAAATCATGAAGGTCGTCGGAAATCGCCGACATCAGGTGGGGGAACTGGGCGACGTGCATCGGCTCGTAACCCGCGCTGTGTTGCGGGTCGCCGTGCAGGTCCTTCAGGTCAGGCAGTTCGACGTCTCCTTCCGTCTGGACGGCGTGTCTGCGGTCGAACAGTTGATCCTGCACCTTTAGAATGCGTCGCAACATGCGCCGCCAAAGCGCCCATCCCGTCAGTTTCAAGCCCCCCACCAAGCCCAGATCCGCGACCGCACCATAGGCGCGAACAAGATCGCGCTGACCTTGAAAAAGCCGGTATTTCTGGGGGCTGTGCAGAGGTTTCATGGGAGGGATCCGCCGCTGATGGTGAATGGGGATGGCGCGTTCCGATGAAAAAATCCGTGCTGTTGCCGATAAGGATGACGCCGCCGCAAGCAACCGGCCTGTCCAGACCGCTGCCTGCGGGAGAAGTATTCTTTGTTCGTTTAAAAATACAAGGTTGTGCAGTCCTTGGCATAGAGAGCCAAAAGACGGACATGGCGGCGGTTGTCATCACCATGGATGACCGGAATTGGGATGATACCGAAGGCGTTTGATGGAAGCCACCAAACGCCTTCGGTATCAGACGGCGACCATGGTCCTTCGGGCCGGTAAGCCCGGCTGCTTAGAACAGACTGCCCTGCGTCGGTGCCCGGTAGCGTTTCTTCGGTTCCGGTTTTGGTTTTTCCGGGTGCGGCGTTGCCGGCTTTGGCATCGCGGCCGTAGCGAATTCGGCTTTCGGCGCGCCGTCCACGGTCGCGGCGGCCTTGCCGTCCGCGAAGACCAGCGTGACCGGCAGCCCCGGCGTCGCCTCCGCCGCGCTGGTCAGCGGCTTCCCGTCGCCCGCCTCGACCAGCGCGAACCCGCGCGCCAGGACGCCCTTGTAGGAATAGCTCTCCAGCAGTTGCCCGATGGAGGCCAGTTTGCTGGCCCGATCCTCCACGGCCTTGCCGTAGCTGCGGTCCAGCCGGGGCGCCAGATCGTCCAGCCGGCGGCCGCCCTCACTGAACTTGATGCGCACGGGGCCGAGCGACAGCCGCCCGGCCACCCGGTCATACCGCCCGCGCGCCGCCATCACCGCGTGCCGCAGCGCCCCGTCCAGCGCCCTCCCTTCGGAGGCGAGGCGCTGGCCCGCCTGCATCAGCTTCTCGCGCGGGTGGCGCAGGGTCGCGCCAAGCTCGCCGACCTTGGTGCGGCGGCGCTCGATGAGGGCGCCGGCCGCCAGAACCAGCCGCTCCGCCCGGTCGTCCAGCCGTTGCGCGTGCCCCTCCAGCAGGGCGCGCGGGTCGCCGAGACCACGGCCGAGTCCCTCGACCCGCGTCCGCCGCTCGGTCAGGATGCGGTTGGCGCAGCCGATCAGCCGGCGCTGGCAATCCAGCACCCCGGCCAGCAGTTCGGCCCGAACCGGCACGGCCATCTCCGCCGCCGCCGTGGGGGTCGGCGCCCGCAGGTCGGAGGCGAAGTCGATCAGCGTCGTGTCGGTCTCGTGCCCGACCGCCGAGATCAGGGGGATGCGGCTGGCCGCCGCCGCGCGGACCACGTTTTCCTCGTTGAAGGCCATCAGGTCCTCCAGCGAGCCGCCGCCGCGCGCCACGATCAGCAGGTCGGGGCGGGGCATCGGCCCGCCCGGCTGAATGCGGTTGAAGCCCTCGATGGCCGCCGTGACCTCGGCCGCCGCGCGCTCGCCCTGCACGGCGACCGGCCACAGCAGCACCCGGCGCGGAAAGCGGTCGTTCAGCCGGTGCAGGATGTCCCGGATGACCGCGCCGGTGGGCGAGGTGATGACCCCGATGACCTCCGGCAGGAAGGGGATGCGCTTCTTGCGCGACGGCTCGAACAGGCCCTCCGCCGCCAGCCGCCGCTTGCGCTCCTCCAGCATCTTCAGCAGGGCGCCTTCGCCGGCCAGCTCCATCGACTCGATGACCAGCTGGTACTGCGAGCGGCCGGGGTAGGTGGTCATGCGGCCGGTGACGATGACCTCCAGCCCTTCCTCCGGCTGGACGGCCAACTTCGACACGGTGCCGCGCCAGCAGACCGCCTCGATCACCGCTGTGTCGTCCTTGAGCCGCAGGTAGCAATGGCCGGAGCTGTGGCGCTTGGGCTGCGAGATCTCGCCGCGCACCCGGACGAATCCGAACTCCTCCTCGATCGTGCGCTTCAGGCGCCGGGCGAGGTCGCCGACCGAATATTCGGGCAGGTTGGAACCGGGGCGGGGCTCGGCCGCGATCAGCGGCGTATGATCAAGGTCTTGAGTCATGGCGGCACCATGATACAAGGCGCGGTGTCGGCAACAAGCTTGGAAGGACAGGGTGCCATGAAAGTCCTGGTGGTCGGGTCGGGTGGGCGCGAACACGCGCTGTGCTGGGCCATCGAGGCCTCGCCGCTCTGCGACAAGCTCTATTGCGCGCCCGGCAACGCCGGGATCGCCGATGTCGCCGAATGCGTGCCCATCGGGGCTGAGGATGTGGACGCGCTGGTCCGCTTTGCCAGTGACAACGCCATCGACTTCGTCGTGGTCGGTCCGGAAGGCCCCCTGGTCCTCGGCCTCGTGGACAAGCTGACCGCCATCGGCATCAAGGCCTTCGGCCCCAGCGCGGCGGCGGCGGAGCTTGAGGG
>JAEZID010000284.1 GCA_023416195.1 Pseudomonadota bacterium
GGATCGCGGGCGAGGTGATCCTGGTGCCGGTCGCCAACCCCATCGGGCTGGCGCAGTCGGTGATGGGGGAGCCGGTCGGGCGGTTCGACCTCGCCGACGGCCGGAACTTCAACCGCGATTACGCCTACCTGACCGAAGCCGTGGCCGAGCGGATCGCCGACCGGCTGGGCGCCGACGAAGCGGCCAACGCCGCCGTCATCCGCGCCGCGCTGGCCGACGCCCTGGCGGAGCGCAAGCCGCAGACGGCGACGGAGCATCTGAAGCACACGTTGCTCGGGCTGGCGATCCAGGCCGACTATGTGCTGGACCTGCATTGCGACAACGAAGCGGTCATGCACCTCTACACCCTGACGCCCTCGGCAGAGGCCTTCGCGCCGCTGCAACGGCTGCTGGGGGCGCAGGCGGTGTTCCTCGCCACGGAATCCGGCGGCGATCCCTTCGACGAGGCGGGCAGCCGGCCGTGGAACGAGCTGCGCGGGCGCTGGCCGGACAAGGCCATTCCCTTCGGCTGCCATTCGGTGACGGTGGAACTGCGCGGGCAGGCCGATGTGGAGCACGGCACGGCGGAGGCGGACGCCCAGGCCATCGCCGGCTTCCTCGTCCACGCCGGGGTCGTGACGGGCGAGCCGCCGGCCCTGCCGGACGCGCTCTGCGAACCGACGCCGCTGGAGTCCGTCGAGCCGCTCACCGCGCCGGTCGGCGGGGTGCTGGTGTTCCACCGGACGGTGGGCGACCGGGTGGAGACCGGCGCGGTGGTCGCCGACGTCGTGAACCCGGTGGACGGAACCGTCACGCCGATCCGCGCGGAATCGGCCGGTCTGCTGTTCGCCCGCATCGCCACGCGCTTCGTGGCGCCGGGCCGGCAGGTCGCCAAGCTGGCGGGGACGGCGTTGCGGCGGACCGGGCCGCTGTTGAGCGCGTAATCGTCGCTGGTTGGGTGGGAGTGTGGGCCCGGCGAAGCGCCTTTCCACACAAAAGAAGCCCTCCTCCCTTGCGGGAGGAGGGCTTTTCAGTGAGGGGAAACCGGGAAAGAAAACGATCAGGCCGCGACCAGCTCTTCGAGCGAGCGCTCGATGATGTCCAGGCCCTCGTCGATCAGCGCGTCCGACGCGGTCAGCGGGACCAGGACGCGGATCACGTTGCCGTAGGTGCCGCAGGATAGCAGGACCAGACCCTTTTCCGCCGCCTTGGCGACCAGCGCCTTGGTCAGCTCCGGCGCCGGCTCCTTGGTGGCGCGGTCCTTGACCAGCTCCATGGCGATCATGGCGCCCAGGTTGCGCACGTCGCCGATGACCGACAGCGTGTTGCGCTGGGCCATGGTGCGGAAGCGGCCGGCGATCTTGTCGCCGATGGCCTGCGAGCGCTCGACCAGCTTCTCTTCCTCGATGACGTCCAGGACGGCGATGGCCGCCGTGGTCGCCAGCGGGTTGCCGGCGTAGGTGCCGCCGATGCCGCCGGGGATCGGGGCGTCCATCAGCTCCGCCTTGCCGGTGACGGCCGACAGCGGGAAGCCGCCGGCGAGGCTCTTCGCCATGGTCATCAGGTCGGGCTCGACGCCGGCATGCTCGATGGCGAACATCTTGCCGGTGCGGGCGAAGCCGGTCTGGATCTCATCGACGATGAAGACGATGCCGTGCTGGGTGCACAGCTTGCGCAGCGCCTGGAGGAACTCCGGCGGGGCCGCGTTGAAGCCGCCCTCGCCCTGCACGGGCTCGACGATGATGGCGGCGACGCGGCTCGGGTCCACGTCCGACTTGAACAGCAGATCCAGAGCCTTCAGGCTGTCCTCGACCGAAACGCCGCGATAGGCGTTGGGGAAGGGCGCGTGGTAGACCTCGGCCGGGAAGGGGCCGAAGCCGACCTTGTAGGGCACGACCTTGCCGGTCAGCGCCATCGCCAGCAGCGTGCGGCCGTGGAAGGCGCCGGAGAAGGCGACCACCGCCGGGCGGCCGGTGTGGGCGCGGGCGATCTTGATGGCGTTCTCCACCGCCTCGGCACCCGTCGTGAAGAAGGCGGTCTTCTTCGGCGTGGAGCCGGGGACCAGCGCGTTCAGACGCTCGGCCAGGGTCACGAAGGACTCGTACGGCGTGACCATCGCACAGGTGTGCGTGAAGCGGTCGAGCTGGGCCTTCACCGCCTCCACCACCTTCGGGTGGCGGTGGCCGGTGTTCAGCACCGCGATGCCGCCCGCGAAGTCGATGAAGCGGCGGCCCTCGACGTCCCACATCTCTGCGTTCTCGGCGCGGTCCACATAGACCGGCAGCATGTTGGCGAGGCCGCGCGGAACGGCGGCTTCACGGCGCGCCTGGAAGGACTGGTTGCTCATGTCTCTAACCCCCGATGCAGATAGTCGTTCGATGGGGCGTCAGGCGCCGAGGCCGACGCACAGGTACTTGATTTCCATGAAGTCATCCATGCCGTACTTGGAGCCTTCGCGGCCGATGCCCGACTGCTTGACGCCGCCGAACGGCGCCACTTCGGTGGACAGGATGCCTTCGTTGATGGCGACCATGCCGTATTCCAGCTGCTCCGCCACGCGCCACACCCGCGCGATGTCCCGGCTGTAGAAGTAGGCGGCAAGGCCGAATTCGGTGTCGTTCGCCATGCGGATGGCGTCGGCCTCCGTCTCGAACTTGAACAGCGGGGCGACCGGGCCGAAGATCTCCTCGCGGGCCACGCGCATCCCGGTCTTGACGCCGGTCAGGATGGTCGGCTCGAAGAAGGTGCCGCCCAGCGCGTGGCGGTTGCCGCCGAGCGCGACCTTGGCCCCCTTGGCGACGGCGTCGCCCATCAGCTCCTCGACCTTGTCGATGGCCTGGGCGTTGATCATCGGGCCCTGCTGGACGCCGGCCTCCATGCCGTTGCCGACGCGGATCTGCTTGACCGCCTCGACCAGCTTGGCGGCGAAGGCGTCGTAGACGCCGGCCTGCACCAGCAGGCGGTTGGCGCACACGCAGGTCTGGCCGCTGTTGCGGTACTTCGACGCCAGGGCGCCCTTGACCGCCTCGTCCAGGTCGGCGTCGTCGAAGACGATGAAGGGCGCGTTGCCGCCCAGCTCCAGCGACACCTTCTTCACCGTGTCGGCCGACTGGCGCATCAGGATCTTGCCGACCTCGGTCGAGCCGGTGAAGGACAGCTTGCGCACGATCGGGTTGCCGGTCAGTTCGCCGCCGATGGCGACGGGGTCGGACCCGGTGACGATGTTCAGCACGCCGGCCGGCACACCGGCCCGCTCCGCCAGAACGGCGAGCGCCAGGGCCGACAGCGGGGTGTCCTCGGCCGGCTTGACCACCACGGTGCAGCCGGCGGCCAGCGCCGGGGCGACCTTGCGGGTGATCATCGCGTTGGGGAAGTTCCAGGGCGTGATCGCCGCGACGACGCCGATCGGCTCCTTCAGGACGACGATGCGCTTGTTGCCGGCGAAGGTCGGGATGACGTCGCCGTAGACGCGCTTGCCCTCTTCGGCGAACCACTCGATGAAGCTGGCGCCGTAGGCCACCTCGCCGCGCGCCTCGGTCAGGGGCTTGCCCTGCTCCAGCGTCATCAGGACGGCGAGGTCCTCCTGCGCGGCCATGATCAGCTCGAACCAGCGGCGCAGGATGGCCGCACGCTCCTTGGCGGTCTTGGCGCGCCAAGCCGGCAGGGCGGCGTCGGCGGCGTCGATGGCCTGCCGCGTCTCCTCGGCGCCGAGATCGGCGACCTTGGCGATCTCCTCGCCCGTGGCCGGGTTGGTCACCGGGAAGGACTTGCCGGAGAACGCGTCGCGCCACGCGCCGTTCACATAGGCCTGGGTTTGCAGAAGGCTCTGGTCGTTCAGCGACAGCATCTTTGTCCGCCTTGGATTGGAACGTGAGGTGAGCGTAGCATGTTTAATAAATTAAACAACCCCAATCGGGTGTTGAGTTTTTGATGACGCAAACACGCGATTCCGGTATGGCTTCACATCAGAAGAAGCGAGGTCGGCTCATGGATTCGGATGCCGAGGATATCGACACCATGGAATTCAATGTGGGCGCGCGTTTGAAGCAGGTGCGCGAAACGCACGGGCTGTCGCAGCGCCAGCTGGCGCAACGCGCGGGCGTCACCAACGGCACGATCTCCCTGATCGAGCAGAACCGGTGCAGCCCGTCGGTGTCGTCGCTGCGCAAGGTGCTCCAGGGCATCCCGATGAGCCTCGCCGAGTTCTTCTCGTCCGACGACCTGCCGCCGCGCGAGCAGAT
This sequence comes from Pseudomonadota bacterium, assembly GCA_023416195.1. Taxonomy (GTDB): domain Bacteria; phylum Pseudomonadota; class Alphaproteobacteria; order Azospirillales; family Azospirillaceae; genus Azospirillum. The sequence continues at coordinate 4,221 of JAEZID010000284.1, forward strand.
CTTCTTCAAGAGCGGCGATCTGGTCGAGCTGACCAGCGTGCTGGTGAAGAACAAGGTCGGCTCCATCTCCTTCCGGCAGGTCGGCGACCTGCGCGGCCGCAACCTCCAGATCCTGCACGAGCGCTACGCGCCGGGCGCCGACACGGGGCGCACCATGCTCCAGCACGAGTCGGAGGAGGGCGGCATCGTCGTGAAGGGCCAGATCGAACTGACGGTCGGCGACCGCAAGGAAATCCTCCGTCCCGGCGACGCCTACCTGTTCGACAGCCGCATCCCCCACCGCTTCCGCAACCTGGGCGATGAGGAGTGCGAGCTGATCAGCGCCTGCACTCCCCCCTACCTCTGATCCTTATCTCCGGCCGTCAGCCGTTCACGTTCCCCTGGAGCCGCTCGTTGCGGCGGCGCAGCCATTCCAGGGTGGCGAGCAGCATCACGGAAATCGTCGTCAGGATCACCGCCACCGCCGTGATGGTCGGGCTGATGTTCTCGCGGATGCCGCTGAACATCTCGCGCGGCAGGGTGCGCTGCTCAGGCCCGGCCATGAACAGGACCACCACCACCTCGTCGAAGCTGGTCGCGAAGGCGAACAGCGCGCCCGACGCCAGACCCGGCAGGATCAGCGGCAGGATCACCCGCCGGAAGGTGTAGAGCGGCGAGGCGCCCAGCGAGGCCGACGCGCGCGCCAGATTCATATCGAAGCCCTGGAGCGTGGCGCTGACCGTGATGACCACGAAGGGCGTCGCCAAGGCCGTGTGCGCCAGGATCAGGCCGGCGTAGCTGCCGGTCAGGCCGAGCGGCGCGAAGAAGAAGTACAGGCCCACGGCGGTGATGACGCCCGGCACGACGACCGGCGACAGCACGACGGCGAGGACCACCGTCTTGAACTTGCTCTTCCACTGCGCGAGGCCGAGTGCGGCCAGCGTGCCCAGCACCATGGACAGGGCGGTGGAGGCGACTCCGATGATGATGCTGTTCTTCAGGGACAGCATCCACCGCGGCGAGTTCAGGAAATCCTCGTACCAGCGCATCGAAAAGCCCGGCAGCGGGTAGGTCAGATAGGCGCCGGAGCTGAAGGACAGCGGCATGATCGCCAGGATCGGCGCCATCAGGAAGACCAGAACCAGCGAGGCCGTGACGACCGTGGTGATCCAGGCGGCGCGCTGGCCGGCGGTGCGGGGGGCGTGGTTCTCGCTCAATTCTTCATCCCTCCCGTGGTCTGCTGGCCGTGCACCAGCTTTCCATAGACGACGGCCAGCACCAGCGTGGCGAGCAGCAGAACCGCACCCAGCGCGGAGGCAAGGCCCCAGTTGACGGTTTCCGTGGTGTAGAAGGCGATGAAGTAGCTGATCATCTGGTCGCCGGCCCCGCCGACCAGGGCGGGCGTGATGTAGTAGCCGAGCGCCAGGATGAAGACCAGCAGGCCCCCTGCCCCGATGCCGGGCAGCGTCTGCGGCAGGTAGATGCGCAGGAAGGCGGTGGCCGGCGGCGCGCCCACCGACGCGGCGGCCCGCATGTAGGCCGGGGAGATCGACTTCATGACGCTGTACAGCGGCAGGATCATGAAGGGCAGCAGCACATGGGTCATCGCCACGTAGACGCCGAAGCGGTTGTAGATCAGGCGCAGCGGCTCTTCGATGACGCCCAGCCAGCGCAGGCTGTCGTTCACGATGCCCTCGCTCTGCAGGATCACGATCCAGGCGCAGGTGCGCACCAGAAGCGAGGTCCAGAAGGGCAGCAGCACGAAGATCAGCAGCACGTTCGACTTGGCCGGCGGCAGGTTGGCCAGCAGATAGGCGACCGGGAAGCCCAGCAGCAGGCACAGCACCGTGACGCCGAAGCTGATGGTGAAGGTGCGGCCGAACACGTCGCGGTAGATGGACTGGTCCTCGGGTGCCGAAATGACCTTGCCGTCCAGGTTGCGCGTCAGATCCAGCGAAGCGAGAAGATAAAAGCTGGTGACCGGGCCGCTGGCGCCCTTGATCGCCGCCCAGCTGGAACGCTCGCCCCAGGCCGGGTTGATCTTGATGAGGGTATCCTTGGCGGTGCCGGGCTCCGGCGCGGTCTTCAGGTTGCGCGCGGTGCTGGTCAGGATGGTGCGGAAGCCGTTGACCGAATAGTTCAGCCGTTTGGCGGCGATGGCGACGGTGCCGGCGGCGCGGGCCGACTGGAGATCGGCGGCCAGGGCCGCATACGCCTTCTCGTCCGGCAGATCCCTGCCGTCCCATTCGGCGAGCGCCGCGACGGTGTGGGGCAGGACCTGCGGCACCTCCCAGTCGTCGACCGAGCGCCAGAGCATGCCGGCGATGGGGCCGAGGAAGGTGAAGAGCAGGAAGACCAGGAGCGGCAGGACCAGCGCCAGCGCCTTGAACTGGCGGGCGCGTTCCGCACGCTTCAGGCGGCGCTTGAGCGACACTTCGGGCGGCCCTTCGGCGCCGGCGACGAACGCGGCTGTCATGAGCGAGACCTCGTGGATCAAATCTCCCTCCCCCGCCCCGGGGGAGGGTCGGGGTGGGGGTGCGGACAAGGATCGAGACATTGATTCTTGCCGGCACCCTCACCCGACGCCGTTGGCGTCACCCTCTCCCCAGAGGGGAGAGGGGATAACAGGCGGTCAGGCGGCGTTTACTTCGCCGCCCACTTGTTGAAGCGCTCGGTCAGGCGGTCGATGTTCTCCAGCCAGAACTCGGTGTTGATCTCCACCGCGTTCTTCATGTTCTCCGGAGCGGTCGGAAGGTCGGTGAGGACCGCCGGGGCCAGCTTCGCCGGGGCTTCCTTGTTGGAGGTGCCGTAGGCGATGTTCTCCGACAGCTTGGCCTGGTTCTCGGCCTTGCCGACGAAGTCCAGGAACTTGTAGGCCGCTTCCTGGTTCGGGCTGCCCTTCAGGATGACCCAGCTGTCGATGGTGTAGAGCGCGCCGTTCCACACCATGCCGAAGTTCTTCTTCTCGGTCTTGTTGGCGGCGTCGATGCGGCCGTTGTAGACCGAGGTCATCGCCACTTCGCCCGAGGCGAGGAGCTGCGGCGGCTGGGCGCCGGCCTTCCACCAGACGATGTCGTTCTTGATGCTGTCGAGCTTCTTGAACGCGCGCTCCAGGCCCTCTTCGGTGGCCAGAACCTTGTAGACGTCGGCCGGGGCGACGCCGTCGGCCATCAGCGCGATCTCAAGGGTGGTCTTGGCGCCCTGGCGCAGGCCGCGCTTGCCCGGGAACTTCTTGGTGTCGAAGAAGTCGGCCCAGCTCTTCGGCGCGTCCTTGATCTTGTCCTTGTCGTAGCCGAGGACGAAGTCGTAGACGATGGCGCCGACGCCGCAGGGATCGACCGTCTGCGGCAGATAGGCCTGCTCGCCGCCGATCTTCGAATAGTTGATCTTCTCGAACAGGCCTTCCTCGCAGCCGAGGGCCAGTTCCTCGCTCTCGACCTGGACCACGTCCCAGGTGGCAGCACCACCCTGCACCTTGGCGCGCAGAACGCCGATGCCGCCGTCCCAGGACTCGTCGTTCATCGGAACGCCGGTCTTCTTGAACGGCTCGAAATAGACCTTCTTCTGCGCTTCCTGATAAGCGCCGCCCCACGACACGACGGTCAGGTCGCGGGCCTGGGCGGCCGAGGCCAGCGCGACGCCGGCGGTGAGGGTCGCAACGAACCCGAGAGCCACCTTGAGCTTCGACCCAGCATTCTTCGACATCGTTCCCCGTTCCTTCTTTTCTCTATGGTTGCGTTGGGAGGTAGTACGCCCTGTCGCACTGCTCAGACGGGATCGAGAGCCCGGCAGTCCTCGGGACGGAAGGTGATCGACACGGTTTGGCCGTGGCCCAACGTGGCGTGGGCGCCGGGCGGCAGTTTGACCATGAACTCGTCGTTGCCGGCGACCTGCAGGATGGCCAGCGCGTGGTCGCCGAGGTAGATGGTGTCCTGCACCGTGGTGGGCAGGCGGTTCGGGCTGTCGGCCGCCTCGCCGTCCATCAGGATGGAGATGCGCTCCGGCCGGATCGAGAGCGAGGTCGCCGCGCCGGTGCCGGCCACGTTGACCGCCTGCGCCACGACCGATCCTCCGGTGGCGAGCGCCACGCGGCAGTAGCCCTGTTCGATATTCTCAACGCTCCCGTGCAGGACGTTGTTCTCGCCGATGAAGTTGGCGACGAAGCTGTTCACCGGGCGTTCGTACAGCGCGTCGGGCCGGTCGATCTGCTGCACGATGCCGTCGTTGAACACGGCGATGCGGTCCGACATGGTCAGCGCTTCGCTCTGGTCGTGGGTGACGTAGACGATGGTGATGCCCATTGTTTCGTGCAGCTGCTTGATCTCCAGCTGCATGTGCTCGCGCAGGCGCTTGTCCAGCGCGCCCAGCGGCTCGTCCATCAGCACCAGCTGCGGGTTGAAGACCAGCGCGCGGGCCAGCGCCACGCGCTGCTGCTGGCCGCCGGACAGCTGGCCGGGGCGGCGGTGCGCCAGGTTTTCCAGCTTGATCATGCGCAGCGCCGCCTGCACCCGCTCCTTGACCTCCGCCTTCGGCGTCTTGCGGACGGTCAGCGGAAAGGCGACGTTCTCTTCGATCGTCAGGTGCGGGAACAGCGCGTAGTTCTGGAACACCATGCCGATGTCGCGCTTGTGCGGCGGCATGTTCTTGATCGGCCGGTCGGCCAGGAAAATCTCACCGTGGGTCGGCACCTCGAACCCGGCCAGCATCATCAGCGTGGTCGTCTTGCCGGAGCCCGACGGGCCGAGCAGCGTGAGGAACTCGCCCTTCCGAATGTCGAGGTCGAGATTCTTCACCACCAGATGCTCGCCGTCGTAGGTCTTCTGCACCCCGACGAACCGCACCAATGCCTGCGTCGTCGCGACCATGCCGCCGTCCATACATCTCTCCCCGTCCGAGCGACGCGGCGCGGGGGTCAGGATCGGCTCAGGGCCCCCGGCTCACGCCCGTTGTCATAACCCCAGACGGTATACGCGTTTAATAAATTCGACAAGCCCGTTGCACATGTCCTGGTCAATCAAACGGCTTGCCGAATTATTGTGCAGGTGCGAAGGCGATGCCCACGCTTCGTACGCGAGTGTGCTCCTTCCTTGGACGGTTGAGAAGACCGACTTTGGGAAGGGCGGAGGGAGCGGAGTACCGTTAGCCGCCGAGTCGGCGCCCGAGTCCCGCCTCGATGTCCTTGACGATTCGGGCCACGAGATCGGTGAAGTTCCGCACCAGGGGCGACCTCTCGCCGCTGCGCTGGGCCAGTTGCAACGTCGTGAAGGCGTCCTCGCGGTCGAGCGGGCGGTACACGACCCCTTCCAGCGCCACCTGACGCAGCTGTGCGGGAAGAATCGACACGCCCAGCCCGGCGGCGATCAGTCCAATGATCGTGAAGGCCTCGCGGGCGTCCTGCGTCACGTTGGGGCGGAAACCGGCGGAAGCGCACAGCGCGAAGACCTGCTCGTGCGTGCTGGTGCCGAAATCGGCGGGGTAGAAGACGAAGGGCTCGTCGCGCAGCGCTGTCAGCGGAACCACGTCCAGCCCGGCCAGCGGGTGGTCGGCGCGCATGACCGCCAGCAGCGGTTCGCGCACGACCGTGTGGAAGGCGAAGGCGGACGGGTCGGGGATGTTGCGCGGCTCCCGGATGAATCCGACGTCCAGCCGGTGCTCGGCGAGCGCGGTCAGCTGTTGTTTGGAAGGAAGCTCGACCAGCGTCAGGTGTACGTCGGGGTGGGCGCGCCGGTAGGCGTCGATGATGCGCGGCACCACGGGCAGGGTGGGGGCGGCGGCGGTGAAGCCGACCCGCAGTTCCCCGACCTCGCCGCGGGCGGCGCGGCGGGTCAGCACGACGGCGCGTTCGGCGCGGTCCAGGATCGCGCGCGCCTCGTCGAGCAGGAGCTGGCCGGGTTCGGTCAGTTCGACCCGGCGCTTGGTGCGTTCGAACAGGCGGGCGCCGAGTTCGGCCTCCAGCGCCTGGATCGACTGGCTGAGCGGCGGCTGTCCGATGCCGAGGCGCGCGGCGGCGCGGCTGAAATGCAGCTCCTCGGCGACGGCGACAAAGTGGCGGAGATGGCGCAGGTCCATGGCGGGCACTTATATGCAGAAGATATGAATATCGCCAAAGAAATGTATTTGATCCATGAAAGGGACTTTGCCAATTTTGGGCGCACAGGCATCCAGGCACGAAACATCGGGGAGTGAATCATGGCAGCCAAGACCGGGGCCGCGTCGGCCAAGCTCGCGTCGTTCAGCTGGGAAGACCCGCTCCTGCTCGACGAGCAGCTGACGGAAGATGAGCGGATGATCCGCGACGCCGCGCGGGCCTACTGCCAGGAAAAGCTCCTGACGCGCGTGACCGAGGCGAACCGCCATGAGGTCTTCCACCGCGAGATCATGAACGAGATGGGCGAGCTGGGCTTCCTCGGCTCGACCATCGACGGCTACGGCTGCGCGGGCGTGAACTACGTCTCCTACGGCCTCGTCGCCCGCGAGGTGGAGCGGGTGGACAGCGGCTACCGCTCGGCCATGTCGGTGCAGTCCTCGCTGGTCATGCACCCGATCTACGCCTACGGCAGCGAGGAGCAGCGCCAGAAGTACCTGCCGAAGCTGGCGACCGGCGAGTGGGTCGGCTGCTTCGGCCTGACCGAGCCGGACGCCGGGTCCGACCCGGCCGGCATGAAGACCCGCGCCAAGTCGGTGGACGGCGGCTACATCCTGACCGGCTCGAAGATGTGGATCACCAACTCGCCCATCGCCGACGTGTTCGTCGTGTGGGCGAAGAACGACGCCGGCAAGATCACCGGCTTCGTGCTGGAAAAGGGCATGAAGGGCCTGTCCGCGCCGAAGATCGAGGGCAAGTTCAGCCTGCGCGCCTCGACCACCGGCGAGATCGTCATGGATGAGGTGTTCGTGCCGGAGGAGAACCGCCTGCCGAACATCGAGGGTCTGGCCGGTCCGTTCGGCTGCCTGAACCGCGCGCGCTACGGCATCGCCTGGGGCGCCATGGGCGCCGCCGAGTTCTGCTTCCACGCGGCGCGCCAGTACCAGCTGGACCGCAAGCAGTTCGGCCGCCCGCTGGCCGCGAACCAGATCCCGCAGCTGAAGCTCGCCAACATGGAGACGGAAATCGCGCTCGGCCTCCAGGCCGCGCTGCGCGTCGGCCGCCTGATGGACGAGGGCAAGGCCGCGCCGGAGATGATCTCGCTCATCAAGCGCAACAACTGCGGCAAGGCCCTGGAGATCGCCCGCGTCGCCCGCGACATGCACGGCGGCAACGGCATCGCCGACGAGTTCCACGTGATCCGTCACGTCATGAACCTGGAGGCGGTGAACACCTACGAGGGCACCCACGACGTGCACGCCCTGATCCTCGGCCGCGCCATCACCGGCTTGCAGGCCTTCACGGGCTGATGTGACGGTGCAGAAGGTCCCCTCTCCCCTCCGGGGAGAGGGAGACAATCAAGGATTTTCCGATGCCCGGCCCCTTGTCCCACGTTCGCGTTCTGGAACTGTCCCGTGTGCTGGCCGGGCCGTGGGCGGCGCAGACGCTGGCCGATCTCGGGGCCGACGTCATCAAGGTTGAGCGGCCGGGTGCGGGTGACGACACGCGCGCCTGGGGACCGCCCTGGGCCGGCGACCAGTCTGCCTATTTCCTGTCCACCAACCGGGGCAAGCGGTCGATCACCATCGACTTCGAAAACCCGGAGGGGCAGGAGCTGGTGCGCAAACTGGCCGCCGAGGCCGATGTGGTCATCGAGAACTTCAAGGTCGGCGGGCTGGTCAAGTACGGGCTGGATTACGAGAGCCTGAAGGCGGTCAACCCGCGCCTCGTCTACTGCTCGATCACCGGCTTCGGGCAGGACGGGCCGTACGCCAAGCGCGCCGGCTACGACTTCATGATCCAGGGCATGGGCGGGCTGATGAGCATCACCGGCCTGCCGGACGGCGAGCCGGGCGCCGGGCCGGTCAAGGTCGGCGTGGCGGTGACCGACATCTTCACCGGGCTTTACGCCACCATCGGCGTGCTGGGCGCGCTCAACCACCGCGACCGCACCGGCGAGGGGCAGTGGGTGAACCTCGCGCTGCTCGACGTCCAGGTGGCGGTGCTGGCCAATCAGGCGATGAACTGTCTGGTCGGCGGCACGCCGCCGCAGCGGCTCGGCAACGCGCATCCGAACATCGTGCCCTATCAGGCCTTCCCGACGCAGGACGGCTACATCATCCTGGCGGTCGGCAACGACGGGCAGTTCGCCAAATTCTGTCAGGTGGTCGGCCGGCCCGATCTGGCGGCGGACGAGCGCTACGCCACCAACCCGGCGCGCGTCGCCCACCGCAAGGAACTGGTGCCGATCATTGAGGAGCTGCTGACGCAGCGCGCCAGCCGCGACTGGCTGGACGCGCTGGAGGCGGTCGGCGTGCCCTGCGGGCCGATCAACGACCTGACGCAGGTCTTCGCCGACCCGCATGTGCAGGCCCGGCGCATCCACCAGGATTTGCCGCACCCGAACCTCGGCACCGTGCCGACGGTGGCGAGCCCCATCCGCTATTCCGCCACGCCCATCGAGCACGAGGTGGCTCCGCCGACGCTCGGGCAGCACACCGACGCGGTGCTGGGCGAGGCGCTCGGCCTATGCGCGGCGGACATCGCGGCCCTGCGGGATAAGGGCGTGATCTGAGCGCCGACACACGTTCATTCTGCCGGCCCCCACCCAAACCCTCCCCCACCTGACGGCGGGGGAGGGCTTTTTCTTGCCCAGGGATCATGACGCCAGCCTCCGCCACCTCCGCCGCCGCTTCCGACAGCCGCATGGGCATCCTGATGATGCTGCTGGGCATGTCGCTGTTCTCCATCAACGACGCGCTGGGCAAGTGGCTGGTCAGCGAATACCCGGTCGCCATGCTGCTGGCGATCCGCAGCCTGTTCGGCGCCGTGCTGCTGGCCCCGATGATCTGGCGGGAGGGCGTGCGCGCCGTCTTCGCGGTGGACCGGATGCCGTTGCATCTTCTGCGCGTCGGCTGCGTGACGGGGGAGGTCGCCTGCTTCTACTGGGCGGTGCGCGATCTGCCGCTCGCCAACGTCATGACCATCTATATGGCGGCGCCGCTGATCGTCACGGCGCTGTCGGTGCCGCTGCTCGGCGAGAAGGTCGGCTGGCGGCGCTGGGCGGCGGTGCTGGCGGGCTTCGCGGGCGTGGTGGTCGTGCTGAACCCGACCGGGCAGTTCGACCCGATCCCGTCGCTGGTCGCCCTGCTGGGGACGGCCATCTTCGCGTTCGGCATGATCGCCACGCGGCTGCTGCGGCAGTCGAGCAACCTGACGCTGGTCAGCTTCCAGACCTTCGGGACCGGGTTCGTCGGCGTGGCGTCGCTGCCCATGGTGTGGGTGCCGCCGCCGGGGCTGGATTTCGTGCTGATGGGCGCGCTGGGCATCACGGCGCTGGCTGGGCATGCGGCGATGAACCGCTCGCTCCAGCTCAGCCCGGCGGCGGTGGTCGTGCCGTTCCAGTACGTGGCCATCATGTGGGCGGTGGTGCTCGACCTTCTGGTCTGGGGCACGGCGCCGACGCTGCGCATCGCGGTCGGCGCGCTGCTGATCATCGGCAGCGGCCTGTTCGTCTTCTACCGCGAGCAGAGGCTCAACCGGGGCGCCGCGGCCGAGGCGAATTCCGGCCTCGGCCCAGCGTAACGATCATCACTGCAGCGGCCATCACCGCAGCGGCTTGATGTCCGGATCGACGCCCGCGGCGGCCGGTACGTCGGGATCGTACTTCGGCTTTTCCTTCAGCTGGTCGCGGGTGGCGTTCACGGTCACCTGCTTGCCGTCAAGGGAGACCTGCACGTCGCTCCACGGCACGGCCACCTGATTGGCGCCCAGCCCGGCGAGCGGCCCCCATTCCACCACCATGCCGGCCACCTTGCCGTCCGGGCGGACCAGCAGGTTTTCCACGTCGCCGACCTCCTGGCCCTGCGGGTCCTTCACCTTCTGGCCGATCAGGTGCTCCAACTGCCGGGCCATGGCGTTCTCGGCGTAGGGCTTGCGGGCGACGGCGGGGTCGCGCTTGGTGGTCAGGTCGGGGCTTTCGTGAATCTTGTCCGTTATCGATCCCTGCGCCCATCCGGCGGACGGCAGGGCGACGGCCAGGGCCGCCGCGACGGTCAGAACGAAGCGCATCGTTTTCCCTCCACGGACGTCGCACTTTGTCCGGAAACCCGCCGGGGCGGGGGAGGGTTCCTCAAAGCGGATTTCGATCCGCTTTGGACCGCGACGGCGGTCCCGGCCGCATGTGCGGCCGAAGCCCGGCCTCTCGCGGGAACGAAGTTCCCGCTGGCGGCAGGCGGATGCCACAGGCATCCGCTGAGAGCCGGCGAATGAGGCCATATGAATCTAAAGCGAATGCAAATTCGCTTTAGAAGGGGAAGAAGCGGGGCTCCAGCCGGACGGGAAGAGGCTTCAGGGCCGTCCAGCCGTGCCGGCGGATCGCGTCGTTGGAGTCCACCGGCTTGCGGCCGGGGCCGAGCGACCATGTGACGTGCCACGCGGAGCCGTCCGGCCGGGCGGTCGTGCCGCCGATGGACAGGACGAGGGCTTGGACGCCCGCACCGTCGTCGGCGATCCCGACGACGGTGCCGCCGGTCTCCTTGGGCGGCGGATGGCTGGCCGGGACGTCGAAGGCCGCCGTCACATGGTGGGCGACGGTGCGGGCGTAGGCGGCCGGGAAGAGCGCCAGCAGGCGGGCGCGTTCGTCCTCCGGCAGTGTCCAGCCCACATATCCCCTGCGCATCACGCGGTCAGCGGCGGCCCGTGTTTAAAATTTCGTCCATGATCTGGTTCGCCTCGGCCGGTCCGGCAAGCAGCTCGATCATGCGGATGGCCGTGTAGCCGGCCCGCGCGTTGCCGGACGCCCCGCCTCCGCTTGCTCCGCCCCCGGTCGCTCCTTTGCCGAGCGCCTGACGGGCGGTGTCGGCGAGGGAGGAGGTGGTCTTCCGGGTCACCGCCTTCAGCTCGCCGCGCAGGCCCAGCGTGTCGGCGATGGTCGCGCATTTGCGCAGCGCCCGCGCCTGATTCTCGGCCGCAAGCATCTGGTCGCGGTCGTTCCCGCCCGCCGACAGCGTGCCGAGCGCCGTGAGGATGCCGCTCTCCGCCCCGTCGAGCAGTTGGGTGCGCACCATGTCATGCACCGAACCCCGGATGGATTTCAGGCGCTGGTCAAACTCCTTGTTGCGGCTCTGCTCCATGGCGGAGCGGGTGGCCTCCAGGCTGGTCATCAGATCGACGGCGAGGTTGGCCACCGCCATGTGGTCGGTGCCGCCGGCCGGGGATACCGCCATGGCGCGGGAGCGCTCCTCGATCTGCGCCACCACCGTGCCGCTGAGGTCGAGGAAGAGGGCGGCGCGGTCGCCGGACTTCTGGCCCAGATCCATGCCCCACAGGCCGCCCAGCAGGATCGACGGGTCGGACAGGCGCGCCGCCGCCAGCAGGACGAAGATCTTCACCGCCTCGGGCCGGTTGCGCGCGACGGTGCGGCCGATGGCCTGAATGGCGTCCAGATGGTCCTTGTGCAGCTTCGCCACCGGCTTCGGCCCGACCGTCGCCTTGAGATCGAGGATGGTGGGGGCGATGGACAGAATATGGATGATGTCCTGGATCGTGCGGATGCGCTCCGGGTTCAGGCGCACGTCGAGATCGTCGATGAAGCGGCCGGCCTCCAGCCCCTTGGCGATCGCGATCACGGCCTGCTCCGCCTCCGCCCAGAAGGCGAGGATCTGCTCCTTCTGCCCGTCTCCGCCGTTCAGCGCCGCGGAAAAGGCGCGCAGCCGCTCCTTGCCGATCTGCGCCTCGACCAGCGGCCACAGGCTGTTCACCAGACCGCGTTCGATGGTGTTCAGCGGGGCCGGCTCGTCGCCGGACAGCGACAGGAACAGATCCTCGAACGGTTCGCAGAACAGGCGCTTGAAGGTCGGCCGGCGCTTCGGGCGCAGTTCCTTGAGGCGCGGCCGGATCATGGAGAAGGTCTGCTGGACCTCCGGATGGTCGCCCATGCGCCCCAGCAGATCGACGACCTGCCGGAACCGGTTGTCGTCGATGTCCAGCAGCTTGGTGCCGAGGCCGAGGAGGGCTTGTGCGTCCATGGGTCAGGCCGCCTTTGCCTTGATGGCTTCGATGCGCATGACGAGATCCACGTCCAGCTGCCCGCTGCGCCAGTCCACATAGGCCCGGACGGAGCGGCGGTTGGCCGCCAGGACGCGGTCGGCGTCCAGCGCCTGATCGGTGGCGCCCTCGTCCTTGGGCAGCAGCGGCAGGACCCGGAAAAGCTCGTGCACCGTCATGTCCGTCTCGTGCCGGCTCTTGCCCTGGGTCTCGCTCCAGGCGGTCATGATGAACTCCCACCCGTCGAGCAGCCAGGACAGGCGCGTGGCCGCCCGGCGGACGAGAACCCGCTTGGTGTCCCACTGGCGCAGCAGCACCTCGAAGGCGGCCACGGCCTGGTCGAGCTGGCCGACCACGTTGCGGACGTGGTTCAGCGTGTGCTCGGCCACCTCGGCGCAAAAGCCGCCGATGGGGGCGGCTTCGGACACGTTGTCGGTGGCCCAGTCGGTCATGCTGTCGCGAAAGCCCACCAGATCGCGCATCATGCGGCGCAGGCGGGCGGGCTTGGGCGAGCTGGCGATGCCCACCGGCTCCAGATAGACGGCCAGTTCGGCGACGCGCGAAAACAGCTCGGTCGGCTCGATGGACAGGCTGTGCGCCGCCTTAATCATGTAGGTGCGGGTCAGGCGCTGCCCTTCTGCCGAGGTGAGGCCGGCGCGCAGGATGTCGGAGGATTCCAGGCCGACCGCCTTTAGAACCTCCACGATCAGCTGGAAGTTGATGAGCAGGCGCTGTTCGTCGTCGTCCCGAAGGGCGGCCTCGGCCGCATTCACCGCCAGCGGCCCGGCGAGGCCGCAGCGGGCGGCTTCCAGCACCGCCTTGCGGATGTCGTCGGGCGAGCAGCCCTCGCCCCTGACGATCAGGTCCTGCAACATGCGGTCGTGCGTGGTCATCGGAAAGGCCAGCGGCAGGCCCTTCCACGGCACGACATAGACCCCGCGCCCCTCCGACAAGTTGGGGACCAGCACTTCCAACTGGTCGCGGCTGTCCTTGCGCACGCGCGTCTGGGCCAGCACGGGCGTGGTGAAGGCCACGGCGGCGCCGCGCTCTTCGAAGGTGGATGGGGCGAAATTTGTTAGCGATCGCATGATCTCAAAGCGTGCCGTCGATGCGGGATCGTTTAATCGGCCGATCAAACCGTCATTGCTTCAATTTTTCGTTAAATTACGTACACAAGCGATGTGTTGCCCCCTCGGACGACCCATTGGGGGTAGCGCGCCACACCAATGCCCTCTTGCCCGTTAATTAGCCGGGCATGGAGAGGAGGGCGCGGCGCATGGCCGTGTTGAAATGGATCGGCCTCGGGCTTCTGGGGCTTGTCGTGGTGGTGGTGGCGGGCGTGGGCATCGCGCTGGCCGTGTTCGACTGGAACGACGCGCGCGGCTTCATCGCGCGGCAGGCGACCAAGGCGCTGAACCGCGAGGTCGCCATCGACGGCGACCTGAAGGTCGGGCTCGGCGACCCGATCCGCATCCATGTCGAAGGGCTGCGCGTCGCCAACACCGACTGGAGCGACGAGAAGACCATGGCGGAGCTGAAGGCGCTGGACGCGCAGCTTCGCCTTTGGCCGTTGCTGCGCGGCGACTACGAATTCCCGGAGATCCGCCTGTCCGCGCCGAAGCTGGTGCTGGAAAAGAACAAGGACGGCGAGCCGAATTGGAACTTCGGCGGCCCGGACCCGCGCAAGGAGGCCGCCAAGGAAACCGTGAAGCCGGAAAATCGCGGCGATATTCCGATCATCGAAAGCCTGGTGGTCGAGGACGGCCGCCTCCGCTACCGCGACCCGACCAGCCAGATCGACATCGACAGCGGCATCAGCACCGCCGTCGGCGGTAACGGGGAGGATCAGGTCAAGCTGGACGGCAAAGGCAACTTCGCCGGCAAGCCCTTCACGCTGCTGGCCGAAGGCGGTTCGCTGCAATATCTGCGCGACGATCCCAAACCCTACCCGCTGAAGGTGCAGACCGCCGTCGGCAAGACGAAAGGCAAGATCGAAGGCTCCATCGCCGAGCCGGTGAAGCTGGCGGGCGTGGACCTGTCCGTGGAACTCAGCGGCGACGATCTGGCCGACGTGTTCCCGATCCTCGGCATTCCCACGCCGAAGACCCGGCCCTACAGCCTCGCCGGCCATCTGGGGCGGGAGGGGGCGGTGTGGCGCTTCGACGGCATGAAGGGCAAGGTCGGGGAAAGCGACCTGTCCGGCACCGTGGCCGTGGACACCGGCGGCGAGCGGCCGAAGATCACCGCCGACCTGACCTCCAAGCGGCTGGCGGCGGTGGACATGGCGGGCTTCGTCGGCGCCGCGCCGGAGGGCAAGGGCCACTACCCGACCAAGGGACCGGATCGCATCCTGCCCGCCACCGCCATCCCGACCGAGAAACTGCGCAACGCCGACATGGACGTGAAGTTCCGGGGCGAACGGGTGGAGGCGCCCTTCTCGCCGCTGGACGACATCAACGCGCACTTCAAGCTGGAAAACGGCAAGCTGACCGCCGACCCGCTGGCGCTGGGCGTCGGCGGCGGACGGGTGGCCGGCACCACGGTGCTGGACGGCAGCCAGAAGGTCCCGAGCCTGCGCGCGAACCTGGAGGTGCGGCAGGTCAAGCTCGCCCAGCTGTTCCGCGAGACCGCCTTCGCCAAGGAGATGGGCGGCACGGCCGCCGGGCGCATCCAACTGACCGGCCGGGGCGCGACGGTGGCGGACATCCTGGCCTCGGCCGACGGCAAGCTCGGCGTCGCGGTGGACGGCGGGCGCATCACCAGCCTCGCCGTCAAGGGGCTGAAGACGAACATCCTGGAAACGCTGGGGGTCGTCCTATCGGGCGACAAGCCGCTGCCCTTCAACTGCATGGTCGCCGACCTGGGCGTCGAGAAGGGTGTGGTGCGGACCAACGCGCTGGTGCTCGACACGCCGGAAACGGTGGTGACCGGCGACGGCACCATCGACCTGCGGAACGAGGCGATGAACATGCGCGTGCTGGGCCGGGCGAAGAAGCCGCAGGTCTTCGCGACCCATGTGCCCGTGAACGTGCGCGGCACGCTGGGCGAGCCGGACATCGGCGTCGAGGCCGGGGAATCCGTGGCGCGCGGCGCGGCGGCGGTGGCCCTGGGCGCCCTGCTGACCCCGCTCGCCGGCGTGCTGCCCTTTCTCGACCCCGGTTCCGACGAGCAGCCGCATTGCGGCCAGCTGATCGACAACGCCCGCTCGCCGGCCAAGTCGAACAGCAACGCCGGCGGTTCCGGAAACGGCGGGAAGCCGCCGTCCGGCACGTCGCGGTGAGCGGTTCTACTGGCGGGCGTCCTGCCGCGCGAGCGGACCGTTCCAGCCGAGGATCTTGCGGTCGGACGTGATGAGCAGGGCGTTGGTGATCAGCGCGGTCGCCGTGATGATGCGATCGGCCGGGTCCGGGTGAAAGTCGTCGAGCAACACCGAGGCGACGCCGATCTCGCCCGTCATCGGCCGTTCCAGGATCCCGTGACCGAGAACCTTCTCGCGCCAGAGGCCAGGAGAGATATCGATCGTGATCTTTCCCCGGGTCGCGAGCATCGCCACTTCCCAGAAGGAAAAGGCGGAAACGAACAAGGCGTTTCGGGACAGCGCCTCGTCGGCAAGACCGCGTGCCGTCGGTCCGAGGGCTTCGCTGGTTTCGAGCAGCCAGATCAGCGATTGGGTGTCGAGGACGACCGAACTCACGTCATCGCGTCCCACTCGGCATCCAGAGGCTCATCCAGGTCGCCGAGGATCGTGATGTGTCCCTTCATGGCCCCATAGAGGGTCTTCGGGCGCCGCCGCATCGGCACGACCTGCGCGATCGGTTCCCCGTCCTGCGTCAGCACGATCGGTTCCCCGGTCTTCTCCGCCTCTTCGATGAGGCGCAGAAAGTCGTGCTGAAGATCGGAGACTTTCACCGTGTGGGTCATGGCTGCAAGCTTTGCCGCGTTGGGGATGAGCATAGAGTATGGCCGTCGGTGAATGCGGGGGCAAGGCGCCCCCGCGCGCACCGTTTTTACGCTCACCTCTCCCAGGCGCGGACCGTCTGGCGCTGCTCGCCCAGGCCGTCGATGCCGAGGCGCATGGTCTGGCCGGGTTGCAGCCACGGGTGCGGCTTGCGGCCCAGCGCCACGCCCTGCGGGGTGCCGGTGGCGATGACGTCGCCGGGCAGCAGGGTCATGAAGCGGCTGATGTAGGACACCACCTCGGCCACGCCGAAGATCATGTCGGCGGTGTTGCTGTCCTGCATGGGCTGGCCGTCCACCTCCAGCCACAGGCGCAGGCTCTGCGGATCCGGCACCTCGTCGCGGGTGACCAGCCAGGGGCCGAGCGGGCAGAAGCTGTCGGCGCTCTTGCCCTTCACCCACTGGCCGGTGCTCTCGATCTGGAAGGCGCGCTCCGACACGTCGTTGACGACGCAGTAGCCGGCGATGTGGTCGAACGCGTCGGCCTGATCGACGTAGCGGGCGGTGCGCCCGATGACCACGCCCAGCTCGACCTCCCAGTCCAGCTTGGTGGAGTCGCGCGGCGCAATCACCGGGTCGTCGGGGCCGCCGATGGAGGTGGTCGCCTTCATGAACAGGACCGGCTCCGCCGGTTCCGCCATGCCGGATTCGGCGGCGTGGGCGCGGTAGTTCAGGCCGACGCACACGACCTTGGACACGCCGGCCACGCACGGGCCGATGCGCGTGCCGTCCGGCACCCGCGCCAGACGCTCGACGTCCAGCGCGCGGAGCGTGGCCAGCGCCTCGTCCGACAGGGCCGCCGGGCCGACGTCGTGGATCACGCCGGACAGGTCGCGGATGGTGCCGTCCTTGTCCAGAAGGCCGGGACGCTCGTGGCCCGGCGGGCCGTAACGCAGAAGCTTCATGTGGCTAACCCTTCCCGCCCCGGTGGCTGAGGCCTGCCTCTCCCCAGGGATTTTTGGTTTCGACGGCGGACGATAAGGCGATGGTCCGCAGCCCGTCCGTCTGGTGTACCTTTTTTCGAGGGCAGGGGAAACCGGACGGGAGGCGGACAGGCCGCTGCGAACCGCAGCCTGTGCAAAAAGGGAGACCGACGCTCCACGGAGGGGGCACCGGTGGGGAGGGTCCCTGTTCTCCGTGGCGGATCGCCCCCATATGGCGTGGTCCACTCGAGAAGGCACCGCCCGCCCGATGACGTTCTCCGCCCGAGCCCGAACCCTGTCCTTCGCCCGCGTCCGGCAACTGGCGCTGATCGGCATGGGCTGGACGATCATCGGCCTGGGCGCGCTGATGTCGCCGCTTCCGGGGCCGTTCGGGCTGCCGGTGGCGATCGTCGGCGGCATCATCCTGCTGCGCAATTCCCCCAGCGCCCGCCGCCGGTTCGTGCGCCTGAAGCGCCGTTTCCCCCGCCTTTTCCAACCGGTCGAGCGCATCCTCCAGAAGCTGCGGAAGCGGAGCAGGGCCGTCAACGGAAACTGACCGCGCCCGCCGGGGCTGGACAGCCGTTCGCGGCTGCGGCAATCCTGTCCGCTTCTGTGGACTGGAGGCTGTGGTGAAGTCCGGCAACGCGATCCTGTCGAGCTACGGAACAACGATTTTCGAGGTGATGTCCCGCCTGTCCGAGGAGCATGGGGCGATCAACCTCGGCCAAGGTTTTCCCGACGACCGGGGACCGGCCGACGTGCTGGAGGCGGCGTCCAGGGCGCTGCTGGAGGGGTGGAACCAGTATCCCTCGATGATGGGCACGCCGGAGCTGCGGCAGGCGCTGGCCGACCACGGCAAACGTTTCTACGGCCTGGACATCGACTGGAAGACGGAGGTGATGGTGACCTCCGGCGCCACCGAGGCGCTGACCGCCTGCCTGCTCGGCCTTATCAATCCGGGCGACGAGGTGGTGCTGTTCCAGCCCATGTACGACAGCTATCTGCCCATCGTCCGGCTGGCCGGCGGCGTGCCGCGATTCGTCAGCCTGAAGGCCCCGGACTGGAGCTTCACCCGCGCCGACCTTGAGGTGGCCTTCTCGCCCAAGACCAAGCTGGTGCTCATCAACGATCCGCTGAACCCGGCGGCCAAGGTGTTCTCGCGCGCCGAGCTGGAGCTGATCGCGGAGTTCGTGCAGCGGTTCGACGCGTTGGCCGTCTGCGACGAGGTGTACGAGCACATCGTCTTCGACGGGCGCCCGCACATCCCGCTGATGACGCTGCCGGGGATGCGCGACCGCTGCCTGAAGATCGGTTCGGCGGGGAAGACCTTCTCGCTGACCGGCTGGAAGGTCGGCTACGTCACCGCCGCCCCGCACCTGTTGCAGCCGGTCGCCAAGGCGCACCAGTACATCACCTTCACCACCGCGCCGAACCTCCAGGCCGCCGTCGCCTACGGGCTGAACAAGGAGGACGCCTATTTCACCGGCCTCGCCTCGGGCTTGCAAGCCAAGCGCGACCGGTTGGCCGAGGGGCTGCGGGCGGTCGGATTCGACGTGCTGCCCTCGGCCGGGACCTACTTCGTGGTGGCCGACGTGTCGCCCTTCGGATTCGACGGCGACGACCAGGACTTCTGCCGCAAGCTGACCGCCGAAGCCGGGGTGACCGCGATTCCCGTCAGCGCCTTCTTCGTCCAGGACGCGCCAAGGAGCTGCATCCGCTTCTGTTTTTCCAAGAAGGACGCGATCCTCGACGCGGCGGTTGAGCGGCTGAAGGCGCACTTCGCGCAGAGCTGACCGTCTGCGGCAATTTGGCAACGAACGATTGGAAGTGAGTCCCCAAGGAAGGATGCCTGTTACCCTTTTGGTTTAGCGTTGATATTATATGGAGGCGTCCCGGCATCGCTGTGTGTGGGCGGCCGGTGGAACGCATCGCGGGGCGGAATGAACGGATGAGAGCACCGGTGTCCTTCCGATGGGGTGTGTTCGTGCTGGCCACCCTGGCGCTGGTGGTGGTGTGGGGCGGGCATGCCCAGGTGTCCCGCAGCGTGCTGGAAAGCCAGACCCGCGAGGCCACCGGGCAGGCCGAAATCATGGTGCGCGCTTTCGAGCGGAGCACCCACCGCACGATTCACGAGGTGGACATCATCCTGCGCAGCCTCGCCCTCGACTTCGCGGAAGGCGGGTTGGAGCATGCCCGGCGGATGATCGACCGGGGGTTCTACGATCCATCCCTGATTCATCACTTCACGATCCTGAACGCGGCCGGGGAGCGGATTTTCCGCAGCGGGGGCAAGGACGGCGCGGCGGATCCCGGCGATCCGGCCATGGTCGCCTTCCACCAGGGCACCGGGAAGGACCTGATGCATATCGGGCAGCCCTTCCCCGGTTCCACGAAAGGGCGCCCGCTGATTCGGTTCAGCCGGCGGCTGAGCGGGCCGGACGGCGGCTTCGCCGGAGTCTTCGCGGCGAACATCGACCCCGACCACCTGTCCAACGTCTACAAATACACCAACATCGGGCAGAACGGCTCGGTGACCCTGATCGGGCTGGACAAGGTCATCCGCGCCCGCGGCGTGCGCCTGGGGCAGGACGGCGACGGCATCGGGACAGCCATCCCGCATTCCCGCTTGTGGGAGGAGCTGAGCCGGTCGCTGAGCGGCGTCTACTGGCAGACCACCAAAACGGACGGGCGTCTGCGCGCCTTCGCCTACCGTGTGGTGGAAGGCTATCCGCTGGTGGTCGCGGTGGGCGTCGCGCAGGAGGACATCGAAGCGGCGGTGGCCGACCTGCGGCGCACGATGTTCGTCATCGCGCTTCTGCTCTCCGCCTCGATCGTTCTGGTGTCGGTCCTTTTGATGGTGCAGCACCGCGCGGCGGAGCAGTTGCAGGCCGCGCTGAGCGTCAACCGCGACTTTCTCGCCCGCGTCAGCCACGAACTGCGCACGCCGCTGAACGCCATCATCGGTTTTTCGGAGATCATCAAGGAACAGATCCTGGGGCCGCAGGCCGGGCCGCGCTACGCCGATTACGCCAAGGACATCCACGACTCGGGCCAGCATCTGCTGACGCTCATCAACGACATCCTGGACCTGTCGCGCCTTCAGGCCGGCAAGCTGGCCCTGGATCTGGAACCGGTGAACGTCGCCGCGGCCATCGACTGGGCCACCCGCATCATCGCCCCGCAGGTCGACGCCAAGCGCATCCGGATGGACATGAGCGTCCAGCCCGGCATCGGCCACGTCACCGCCGACGAGCGGGCGGTGAAGCAGATGATGCTGAACCTGCTGAGCAACGCCGTGAAGTTCACGCCGGTGGGGGGGCGCATCCTGGTGGCGGTCGCCAAAGGTTCGGGCGGGCGCTGCCACGTGCGGGTGGCGGACAACGGCATCGGCATGACGCCGGAGCAGATGCGCCAGGCCTTGATTCCCTTCGGGCAGGCCTCGGCCCTGACCACGCGGGAGGGGCAGGGGACGGGGCTGGGCCTGTGCATCGTGAAGTCGCTGATGGACGCGCACGGCGGCAGCCTGCGCATCGACAGCCGTCCCGGAAAGGGCAGCGAGATCACCCTGGAGTTCGCCGCGTAGCCCCTTCGCCGCAACGTGCCGGCCTTTGGGAATCGCCGGGCGCCTCCGCAAAGCCATGGCGAAACGGTAAGCGCTTGGGCATACTCCGCGCCGGTTTTCTAATACGTCGTGCCGGTTGCCGAACGCGCCGGGTGTCCGTTCCAGGGAATCTCGTATGCTGCGTGTGTTGGCGCGTGTCTGTGCCGTCCTTGTCGCGTCTTCCGTTCCCGTTGCCGCCGCCGATGCCCCGCCGGCGGAACCGGTGCCCTTCGGCGTGTCCGGCGCCGAGGTGGTGGCCGAACGCGACGTGCCCCAGGCCTGCTTCACCTTCACCGACCGTCTGGAGAAGTCGCGCGCGGTGAACTGGCGCGATCAGGTCGAGGTGCAGCCGCTGGGCGAGGGCGTGACCTTCGACGGCGCCACGGTGGCGCGCGACCGCACGCTGTGCGTGGAAGGGCTTCAGCACGGACAGAAGTACCGGATCACCCTGCGCGAAGGGCTGCCGGGCGGCGACGGCAAGCGCCTGCCGGTCGCCGACAGCCGCGAGGTGGAGGTGCCCAACCGCAAGCCCAGCCTCGCCTTCCGGGGGGCCGGCTACATCCTGCCGCGCATCGGGACGGACGGGCTGCCGCTGCGCTCCATCAATCTGGACCGCGCCAAGCTTCAGGTGCTGCGCATCAACGACCGCTCGCTGGTCGAGAAGATCTATTTCGGCCGCATCGGCCAGCAGATGTCCGACCACGAGGTGGGCGAGCTTCTCGACCGCTCCGGCCAGGAGGTGTGGCGCGGCGAGATGGCGATAAGCAACAGCCGCAACCAGGCGGTCGTGACGCCGTTCCCCATCGACGCCGTGCTGGGCAAGCTGGAACCGGGCGTCTACATCGCCGTCGCCAGCACCGAGGACATCAAGCCCGGCGGCTGGGACCACAAGGCGACGCAGTGGTTCGTGGTCTCCGACCTCGGCCTCAACACCATCGCCGGGGAGGACGCGCTGGTCGTCTTCGCCCGCTCGGTCGCCACGGCGGCGCCGGAGGCGGGGGTGGAGCTGCGCCTGCTCGCCCGCAACAACACGGAACTCGGCAAGGTGCAGACCGGCCCGGACGGGCTGGCGCGCTTCGACCTCGCCGCCCTGCGCGCCGCCGGGGCGGAGCCGGCGCAGGCCCTGTTCGCCTATCGCGGCGCCGGCGATTTCGGCTTCCTCGATCTGGC
>JAEZID010000371.1 GCA_023416195.1 Pseudomonadota bacterium
GCTCGCGGTGCGCGGTGTAGAGCCCGCTCGCGACGATCACGGCCGATCCGACGAAGGTCCACACATCGG
The DNA here is from genome assembly GCA_023416195.1 of Pseudomonadota bacterium. Lineage (GTDB taxonomy): Bacteria > Pseudomonadota > Alphaproteobacteria > Azospirillales > Azospirillaceae > Azospirillum. Next base: position 70 of record JAEZID010000371.1, read on the forward strand.
GGACCGCGCCGAACACCAGATAGCCCAGCCCCGACGACCAGATCAGCTGGATGTACGCATAGGAGGCCAGAACCGACGCGTCGCCGTACCGGTAGGCCACCACGAGAAGTCCTTGCGCCACGGTCGACATGACGCCGATGAAGACGCCCACCGCGACCTGCCAGCCCGTCGGCATCACCGCGTCGAAGGGCAGGAGCACGCTCAGCACCACAAGGCCGGTCAGAGCGCTCCAGATCAGCGTCGTGGCGGCGCTTTGCTCCCCGGTCATCTTGCGGGTCGCGACGATGCCGAAGGCCCAGCTCGCCGCCGACAGGATCGGGAAGATCGCCGCCGCCTGGAAGGTGGCACCTCCGGGCCGGATGACGATCAGCACGCCCGCCAGCCCGATCAGGACCGCCGCCCAGCGCCGCAGGCCGATGTCCTCGCGCAGGAAGACGATCGACAGGACGGTGATGAAGACGGGCGACACGTAGCTGATCGCCGCGGCCTCGGCCATCGGCAGGGCGTGCACGGCCATGATGAAGAACAGCGCCGAGCCCAGCATGCCGAGGCCGCGCACGATTTGCAGAACCGGCCGTTCCGTGCGGACGACGGCGGAGCCGTGCCGCAGCACCAGCGGAAGCATCAGAAACGCGAAGCTGGCGTAGCGCATCCAGGCGATCTCGACGGCCGGAAGCGTCTGGCCCAGATACTTCGCCGCCGCGTCCGAGCACGAGAAGAACGCCATCGCCAGCATGACCAGCAGGATGCCGCGCACCGGATCGTCCCGGCGGGCGCCGACGGGCGGGACGCGGGGCGTCCCGTCGGGGTCCTGGGTTTCCGGGCGGTTGGTGCAGTCGGGCATGGGCCGGGTTGGGGTGCGTTGGCTGCGGGGTAAGAATATTAATATATCAATTTAGCGAGAGGGCGCAAGAAAAAGGCCACCGGTACGTCCCCGATGGCCTTGAAGTGCTTTTACAGAGAAACGCCAGTCGGGAGGGGATCCACGTCAGCGTGCGCGGCCGCCCGACAGGGCTACAGGATGATCGAACGACCGCATTTATACTAGTATACCAATTCGGACGCAAGCCTTTTCGTGAGGGCCGCCCCTCTCTCCCGCGCGCGAAGGAGGGGCAACGGCCTTACATCACGGCGCCCATCTGCCAGGGGGCGAACTCGTCGGCGCCGAAGCCCAGTTCCTCGCTCTTGGTCTTGCGGCCGGACGCGGTCGCCAGCACCAGTTCGAAAATCTGGCGGCCGACTTCCTCGATGGTGGCGTCGCCGGTGGCGATGGTGCCGCAGTCGATGTCCATGTCGTCGGTCATGCGGCGGTAGAGCGGCGTGTTGGTCGCCAGCTTCAGGCTGGGCGTCGGCTTGGAGCCGAAGACTGAACCACGCCCCGTCGTGAAGCACAGCACGTTGGCGCCGCCGGCCACCTGACCGGTCGCCGACACCGGGTCGTAACCCGGCGTGTCCATGAAGACGAGGCCCGGCCCCCGGATCGGCTCGGCGTAGCGAACCACGTCCACGAGGTTGGTGGTGCCGGCCTTGGCGACGGCGCCCAGCGACTTCTCCAGGATGGTGGTCAGGCCGCCCTTCTTGTTGCCGGGCGACGGGTTGTTGTTCATCTCGCCGCCGGTGCGGCTGGTGTAGTCCTCCCACCAGCCGATGCGCTCGACCAGCTTGCGGCCGATCTCCGGCGTCACGGCGCGGCGGGTCAGCAGATGCTCGGCGCCATAGACCTCCGGCGTCTCGCTCAGCACGGCGGTGCCGCCGTTGCGGATCAGCAGATCGACGGCGTAACCCAGCGCTGGGTTGGCGGTGATGCCCGAATAGCCGTCGGAGCCGCCGCACTGGAGTGCCAGCGTCAGATGGCTGGCCGGCAGGGTCTCGCGCTTGACGTCGTTGATCCGGGGCAGCAGCCCCTGGATCAGGCGCACGCCCTCGCGGACCGCCGCCGCCGTGCCGCCGATGTCCTGGATGCTGATGGTGTGCAGGCGCTCGCCAGGGGCCAGCCCCTCGGCCTCGACCAGCGTGTCGATCTGGTTCACCTCGCAGCCGAGGCCCAGGATGAGGACGGCGGCGAAGTTCGGGTGGCGGGCGTAGCCGCCGATGGTCCGGCGCAGCAGGTCGATGGCCTCGCCCTGGGCGCCCATGCCGCAGCCGGAGCCGTGGGTCAGCGCGACGACGCCGTCGATGTTGGGATAGTCGGCCAGGGCGGCGCCCCGGAACTGGTCGGCGATCATCCGCGCGGCGGTGGCCGAGCAGTTCACGCTGGTCAGCACACCAATGTAATTGCGGGTCGCGACGCGGCCGTCCGGGCGGACGATGCCCTGGAAGGTGGCACGCTCCGACTCCGGCACGACGTCGGTCGGCCGGGCGTCGGCGCCGAAGGCGTGGTCGCGCTCGAAGCTGTCGCCCATGCCCAGATTGTGGACGTGGACATGGTCGCCCGGCGCGATGTCGGCGGTGGCAAAGCCGATGACCTG
>JAEZID010000403.1 GCA_023416195.1 Pseudomonadota bacterium
GTGCGGCGCCCAGGAAGACCTGCAAATCCTCCGCCGCGAAGATCGGGAACGGAAAGGTGAAGGCGGTCTGCGCGCCGTCGGCGACATACTGCACGCGCGGGTTCCCGCGCGGGATCTGGATCGGGGTTGGCATGGAAGGCTCCCGCAATGACCCCCAAACAAAAATCCCTTCTCCACTGTGTGGGAGAAGGGTTGGGATGAGGGGGCGGCCGCAAGGCCGGAAAAGTGTCGCTGAGCCGGGGATTCACCACCAAGACACAAAGACACAAAGAATTTCACTAAGACGCGCCGACGCCGCCCGCAGGTGCGGGATGCGCCGAACTCCTTCGTGACGTTCTTTGTGTCTTCGTGTCTTTGTGGCGAAAGCCCTTGTCTCAGTAAAATTTGCTCAGGAATTCCAGCCTCTGCCGCTCGGCGAGTTGCGCCTGTTCCAGCAGGTTGCGGCGGCGGACGCTGTCCACCTCCTGCTGGATCGCTTGGCGCTTGATCTGGTCGAGCTTCTGCGCGTCCTGGCGTTCGCTGTCGGTGTCGTTGACCAGCCCCAGCAAGATCGCCTCGCCGGAGCCGTCGGCCGCGCTGACGCCGTTGGCGCCCATGGCCGCGCGGGTGCGCGCCATGGTCCGGCGCAGCGCATCGACGCGCCGCTTCTCGTCGGCCTCCGCCGTCGCGGCCAGCTGGGCCAGCCGGTTCTGCGCGTCGGCCTCCTGGGCGCGCAGAGCCGCCTCCTGGTTGGCGCGCAGGTCCCCGCCCGCCTGATTCTGGCCGCGCGTCAGCCATTCCATCTCGCGGGCGCGGGCCTGCTCGTCCTGCCGGTATTGCAGCTCCAGCTCCTGCCGGCGCAGCTCGTCCTGGCGCGCCCACTCGCGGGCCTGCGCTTCCTGCTGCTGGCGAGCCGTTTCCTGGCGCACCTGCTGTTCGTAGGCGTAGCGCCGTTCCTCGGCGGCGCGCTCTTCCTGGTACTTGCGCTCGAGCGCCTGCCGTTCAGCCTCCAGGCGCGCGGCGTCCTGCTGCGCGCTGGCCGAGATCCCGCTGACGCGGTTGACGCCGTTGACGAGGGAGCTGGCGGCCGGCAGGACCGTCGTGAAAAGGGGAGTGATTCCGCCCATCAGTCGTTCACCTTCAATTCCATGGTCACGGAGAGCAGCGTGAAGGGCAGCGGCGCGTCCTGCTGGATGCGCCACAGCGGCCGGTCGATGTCGCGCCGCCAGCCCAGTGCCCGCAATTTGCGGTCGCCCGACACGCGCGGCGGCACGCCGCCCGCCGGCTGCGGCCCGGCCCGGTGCAGCGGCAAGTCCTGAAGCCCCCGCCCCAGGTCGGCGCGCAGGGCGGCCGTGTCCTCCAGCCGGAAGGTCACGGCGACGAGGCGGACCACGTCCGCCCCGCCCGTCTGCCCCAGCAGGCTGGCCGGCAACGGCTCCACCAGATGCGTGTAGGAAAGCCCGGCCTCGACCCGCCTGGCCGGCGGGTTCAGCGTGATCTTGCCGGCCTGCACGGTCACGTTCGGCCGCGCCACGCCATCGGCCACCACCGCGACGCTGCGCCCTTCCAGATGGTCGAGCCCCGACCACACCGCCGTGGCGGCGTCGTGCTCGCCGACCAGCGCGGAGTCGAGGTTCAGCGTGTCGTCGAACCGCTCGATGGCCCAGGTGCCGGCGCGGTCCACCAGCGCGTAGACCTCGTCCCCGACCACCGCGACGGAACGCACCGCCCCGTCCGTCTCCAGCCGGGTCCAGGCGGTCACCTGCTCCATCCGGTAGACGGTCAACGCGCCCAGCGAGCCGTCGCCCATGACGACGAACATCAGCCGCCGGCTCTGGTCGTAATCCTGGTCGCGCGGGCTCGCCACCAGATGCCGGGCCAGCAACGCCAGATCGTTCGCCTGATAGGCGGCTTCCGTGTCGGTGTACAGGAACTCGCGGATTTCCTTGCCGTTGCGCGAGACGAACAGCGTGGCGCCGTCCACGTAGCGCGGCGGAATGGCCCGGTCCACGGGGGAGCCGATGCGCGTCTGCCGGTTCACCTGGATGTTCTGCGGCGTCAGCGGATCGCCCGACACCATGTATTCCGCACCCGAAGTGAAGACCTGCAAATGCCGGCCGGAGAACACGGCGCGGACGGCGTTGACCTGATCCGACAGGATGCCGAACTCGATGGCCTCGTCGTCCTTGCCGGTGCCGAGGTCGAAGTTCCACAGATCCGCCGAGCGCGACAACCACAGCCGGTTCGGCAGGTCGCGCGACCCGCCGATGACCAGCCGGTCCTGGTGGAAGGCCGCCGACACCGGCCAGCCGCGCAAGGGCGAGAAGGCCTGCTCGTCCCAGTTCACCGTCGCGTTGGTGTTGGGCAGGGCCTCCTTCACCGTCGCGTTGACCTGCGTGGCGGAGACGACGCCCGTGACCAGCAGCTGCTTGCCCTGGATGCGGATGCGGCATCCGTCGTGCTTCTGGTCGAACACAGGGGCGGACGCCGTCACCGTGACCGCCCCCGTGGTGCCGGACGGGGTCAGCTTGGCCTCCGGATCGCCGAAGCGGTAGAAGGGCATGCGCACCCGCTCGTCCTCGGTCACGTAGGACCAATCGGACAGGCTCCAGGCCGTCGCCCCGCTGCGCGTCAGCTTGCGCGGCGTCACGTCCGGATGGCAGACCAGCAACGTGTCGGCGCTCTGCGTCCAGGTGATCTGCGCCAGTTGCGCGGCGGTCCAGGGGGCGTCCACGGTGGCGACGCGCCCGTCGTCCTCGTAAACGTCGATCCTGCCCTCGGAGAAGGCCAGCAGATAGGTCTGCTCCGAGTTGAACTCGAACGCCACCAGCCGCCCGTCGCCCAGCGCCTCGTCCACGAAGGCGAGGCCGGAGCGGCGCGTCACCCCGCCGGTCGGGTGGATGAACAGGTTGCGCAAGGACAGCGCCCCGTTGTCGTAGGCGCGGAGATCCCCGCGCCCCAGCAGCCGGCGGGAGATCTCGCCCGCCGTGAAGTTGGTCTTGACCTGACGGACCCGGCTCATCACGCCCTCGCCTCGATCAGGGTGAAGTCCTCGAAGCCCGGCTGGCTGTCCTGCTGGGCGTCGATCAGGCGGGCGCGGCGGAATTCCGTCTCGGCCAGCCGCGACAGCAGCTCCGCCCGGCTGGAATTCTCGGTCAGCGGGATGCAGAACTCCGCCGCCAGCCGGGCGATCAGCGCCTGATCGAAGAAGGCCGGAAAGTCCTCCTCCGCCTGACGGCCGACGTAGGTCAGCACCAGCGTGTCGGACGCCGCGTGCAGCGTGCGGCCGGTGATGCGGTACTCCAGCCCCCGGCCCCGCCCGCTTCCCCCCGCCCCCAGAGCCCGCAGGAAATCGGCCGGCAGCTGGAAGGCGTTGGCGTAGTCGGCCACCGGCTCCTCGGCCAGCCTCGGCAGGGTGGCCTGCCGGGTGGCGAAGCTCCAGGCGTTGGCCGACAGCAGCGCGTCGCGCGCCGGCCCATAGAGGGAGGCCGCGACTTCCGCCTCGGCCGTTCCCTCGTCGAAGGCGGTGATCGCCGTCGCCCCGATCTTGATGAGCGCGCGGCTGCACAGCCCGATCGCGGTCAGTGCCATCGGATGTTCCTTTCAGAATGGGGGAAGAACGGGGACGCTCAGGCGAACTCGACCTGGACCCAGCCGACGCCGGAGCCGGCGAGTTCCAGCGCCACCTCCCCGTCGTTCCGCGCGCCGATCTCGAACCAGTCGCCGGGCGCGACGGGGATCCAGGGCACCGCCCGCGACACCGTCAGCCCGACCG
>JAEZID010000412.1 GCA_023416195.1 Pseudomonadota bacterium
TCTCGCGGGCGACCAGCTGGCCCAGATCCTTCAGATGGACGTGGCCCGGCACGAACTGCGTGAAGGAGTTGGCGATGGCGATGATCGGCTTGCCGAAATCGCCGTCCTTCATGCCCGTCGCGCGCCAAAGGCCGCGCGCGCCCGCCATGTTGCGGCCGTGCGTGGAGGTGCGGGAGCGATAATGCGGCATGGGTCTACCTCGAAGGATCGAACATTGCGTGCGGGGTCAAGTGGGCCGCAACACTAGCAATCCCGAGGGGTGGAAACCAGACTTCCGTTGCGCAAAGCAGTCCCGCGCCCGCAGGCGCGGGGCGTTACGGAGAAGCGTCCTTCTTAGCGGCCTTGGCGGTCTTCCCGCGCGAGGCGCCGCCGCGCGAGATCTGCCCGCCGGTCTTGGTGGTGCCGGTCTGCCCGGTCCGGCCGGCGGCCACCGCCGACAGGTTCTCCGCCGCCGCCTGCGTGCCGCGCTTGGCGCCGCCGTTCTTCGGCTTCGCGGTGGCCTTGCCCCGGCCGGCGGGCTTGGCGGCCTTCTTCGCCTCGGCTTCCGCCCGGATTTCGGCCTCGGCCTGCGCCCAATGCTCGTCGTGCTTGCCGGGCGGCTTGCCGGCGCGCTCCCAGATCTCGTGGGCGCGGCGCTCGATGCGTTGGTTGATGTCGCTCATGCCACTCGTCTCCTCACCACAGCCATTCCGCGACCCACTTCTGATGCGCGCAGAGCCCCGGCAGATCGGGGAACAGCTTGCCGGTTTCGACGCCCAGGCGGTTGAGGTGCTTCAGGATGTCCAGCCGCGCGGAACCGGGCACCGTGATGCGCGTGAGCCGCAACCCCTCCCGTTCCGCGAGGTCGGGAAAGGATGTTTCTGACAGCTGTTCCTCGAAGCTGAACAGACCCTCCTGCGAGGCAATCCGGGAGGATAGGTTCGGCGGGCTGAACAGATGGACCGCGTCGGCCTGGGGCAAGTCATCCCTGTCGTCCTTCTCGGCGGCGGCGATCCGGCCCTTTCCGCGCGGCTTCATGGCCGGCAGCTTGTCGAGCGGCAGCATGTGGCGGTGGCTGTCCACGTCGTCGCTGACCTCCCACAGGAAGACGTACACGTCCGCCCACTGCTCCGGCGTGGCGTAGCGGCCCCGGTTGTTGACCGCGAAGTAAAGCGCGATCAGCGGGTTGCGCGTCCAGTCCAGCAGCCGCGTCGGCAACTGGTGGTGCTGCGCCACGGCCAGCCAGTTCAGGTGACAGCCGGGCGTCGTTTCCAGGAAGGGAAGCGACTGCCGCTGGAAATTCTCGATCAGCCGCTCCTCATACTCCCACAGCTCCAGCGGTTTGCGGGCGCGGCGGGTGTTGGCCCGGATGGCCCGGTTGCGCTGCCAGCTGCGGACCACGGTCGGCTTCATGTCCTCCACCGGATCCTTGGCGCCCCGGTAGCTGACCGTGTGCTCCGACAGGCCGGAAATGAAGTCGATGTAGCCGATCAGCGAGTCGATCCGCACCTCGCGCATCATGGACCTGTCGTCCTTGTTCTACCCGGCGAACTGGTTTTCAAAGCGTGCGACGTCGGCCTGGTCGAGCGCCACGCGCAGGTGGGCCACGCTGTCCTCGTCGCGGCGGTCGAGCACCTGCCCGTGCTCGTAGAGCCAGGCCAGCGCCCGGCCGTCGCTGAGCGGCACCTCCAGCTCCACGACGCGGCGCTCGCTGGACAGGCGGTGGTCCAGCAGCGCGCGCAATTCGTCCAGCCCCATCCCGGTCAGGGCCGACACGGCGACCGCGCGTTCCGCCCCTTCCGTCATGCGTTGGTTGGCGAGCCGCATGGCCAGCGCGCCGCGCGCCGTGGCCGGCATCTGGTCGATCTTGTTCAGCACCTCGATCACGCGCGCGTCGTTCTCCGCGTCGATGCCCAGGTCGGCCAGCACGGTTTGAACATCCTCCTTCTGCGCGTCGCTGTCGGGGTGGGACACGTCGCGGACGTGCAGGATCAGGTCGGCCGCCTGCACCTCCTCCAGCGTGGCGCGGAAGGCGGCGACCAGCTGGGTCGGCAGGTCGGACACGAACCCCACCGTGTCGGACAGCGCGATGGTGCGTCCGGAGGGCAGGGGGACCTGACGCACGGTCGGGTCCAGCGTGGCGAACAGCATGTCCTCCGCCGTCACGTCGGCGCCGGACAGCCGGTTGAACAGCGTGGATTTGCCGGCGTTGGTGTAGCCGACCAGCGCGACCAGCGGCGTGGCCCCGCGCTGGCGGGCGGAGCGGTGCAGGGTTCGGGTGCGCCGCACCTCCTCCAGTTCCCGCTTCAGGCGGGTGATGCGCTCGGCGATCAGGCGCCGGTCCAACTCCAGCTGGCTTTCGCCGGGGCCGCCCAGAAAGCCGAAGCCGCCGCGCTGCCGCCCCAGGTGCGTCCAGGACCGCACCAGCCGGGACCGCTGGTAGGTGAGCGCCGCCAATTCCACCTGCAGCTGGCCCTCGCGGGTGTGGGCACGCTCCCCGAAGATTTCCAGGATCAGGCCGGTGCGGTCGATCACCTTGGCCATGCACGTCCGTTCCAGATTGCGCTGCTGCACCGGGGACAGCGCGTGGTCGACGACCACCAGATCGGCGTGGAACGCCTCGACCAGACCGCCGATGCGCTCCGCCGTGCCGCGTCCGAACAGGGTCGCCGGATCGGTCCGCGCGATCCGGATCACCTCCGCGTGCGGCACCTCCAGCCTTATCGCCTGTGCCAGCCCGATGGCCTCGGCCAGCCGGGCCTCCGGCTGCCGGGTTCCCGCTTGGGGGGCCGCGTCCGGGGCGCCGGGCAGCAACGGAAGGATGACCAGCGCCCGCCCGGTCGGCGGGGGGTTGCCGTCAGTGGCCGGAGGGGCGGATGGGGCGGCGGAACCGGTGGTGCGGAGCGGGGGGCGGTCGTCGGAATCCGGCATTGGCGCGGCAAAGCTCCTTCGATCCAGAGTTGTGGCTCGCATCCAACAGCCGGGCATCGTGGCGGTTCCCAAACCGGCCGGATTCGTGCACAACGCCGCCAGACCCAACGCCCGAGTTCCGCATGACCTCCACCGACCGGACCGCCGTCTTCACCCTTTCCAATCCTCGGACCCGTTCCTGGTGGGTGCTGTGCGCGGCGCTTGCCGTTCTGATGGTGGCGTCGTCGCTGGCGGTCGGGTTCCGGCTGCCCTATTGGGCGCACGCGGACCAGGACCTCGTGCTGGCCTATCACGGGCTGCTGTTCAACGAGGGCCTGCCGCAGGAGTATTTCGACCACCCCGGCTACACCTATTTCCTGGTGATCGCGGGCTGGTACCGGCTGCTGCACGCGCTGGGGCTGATGCCGGTCATCACGCTGTCGGCCCTGCCGCCGGTCGCCGACGCCGCCGCCTACGCCGCCGCGTGGCAGACGCTGGTGGAGGCCGGGCGGGCGCTGTCCATCGCCATCACGACGGGCTTCGTCCTGGTCTACGCGACGCTGGTCCGTTCGCTGGTCGGCGACCGGCGCGTCGCCATTCTCGCGGCGGTTGTGCTGGCCTTCGGCATCGGCGTGACCACCCAGGCGCGGCAGATGCGCACCGACCTGCTGTCGGCGTCCTTCGTGGTGACGGCGCTTCTGCTCGTACTGGTCGCGGTGCGCACGGCGCCCGGATGGCGTCCGGTCGCGCTGCTCGCCCTCGGGGGGCTGCTCGCGTCGCTCGCCGTCGTCACCAAGATCCAGGCGATCTTCCTGGCGATGGGCATTCCGGTCATCGCGCTCGTCTTCGGGCGGCGTTTCGCCGGCGAGGGTGGCTCCTGGCTGGCGGCGGCCGTTCTCGCCCTGCTGGCCGCCGTCGCGGCGGTTCCCGCCGTCGGGCTGATCCAGCACGGCATCGCCAGCGCCGGGCAGTCGCTTTATCCCTACCGCAGCGTCGGCGGCGGGCTGTCCGGCCTGTACCAGGGCGTGATCGTCGGCTGGGTGTTCCTGGGCATGGCCGTGTACGCCGCCGTCTGGCGCGTGCGCCCGGCCCACGCGCTGGCCTGCATGGGCGCGGTCGCCCTGGGGCTGGCGCTCGGCGTGCTCGCCCTGACCATCCGCCCGCACGAGCAGAACGTCATCGCCGTGTCGAACCTGATCGAGCACATGTTCGTCTTCTCCTCCTGGAAGCACCAGACGGCGCTTCAGGGGCAGGAGCAGATCCTGTCCGACAGCCTGTTCATGCTGCTGGCCAAGGGGGTGTGGCGCACGCTGGCGATCCGCACCATCGTGCTGCACCCCGACAACATCCCGCAGACCATCGTCGTGGAGTGGTTCGCGCTGGCCGGGGCGTTCGTCCTGTGGCGCCGGGGCGAGCGGCTGGCCGCGTTCCAGGCGGTGTTCCTGCTGCTGGTCGCCTGGGGGCTGGAGGCGCTGTTCTCCCTGCGCGGATTCCAGCGCGCCTACGCCGCCTACACGGACCCGCTGGCCGCGCTGTCCGCCGCCTGGGTGCTGGTGCGTTTCCCCGGCCTGCTGGAGCGCGCCAAGCCGCGCCGCTGGGTGTACGGCACGGTGGCGCTGGTCGTCGTGGTGGCCCATGTCTGGCCGGTCATCGAGGCCCGCCGCCTGCCGGACCCCTCGGGCCACTGCTATTGGATTCCCTCCTACATGAAGCGCGTCGAACCGTTCCCCTTCTGCAAGTGACGGTGCGGCAGGTGACGGTACGGCGGCCCCCCTGTCTCCCGGCGATCGGCGCCCCCACATAACCCCTCGTCAAACGACGAGGCTTTCCATGTCCATCAACGACACCGCCACGGACGATCCGCACCCCGAGTCCACCCCCGACGATCTCGATCGCAAGGTGGCCGCCGCCGCCATGCGGCTCGCGGCGGAGCGGGGATGGCGCCGCACCGGCCTGCTGGAGGTGGCGCGGGCGTCCGGGGTGCCGCTCGACCGCTTCTACCGGCGCTATCCCGACCGTGCCGACGTGCTGGCCGCCGTGTCGCGCATCGCCGACACCGCCGTGCTGGCCGGCGACATGCCCTTCGACGTGGAGGAGAGCGCCCGCGACCGCCTGTTCGACGTGATGATGCGGCGTTATGACGCGCTGCTGCCCTACCGCGAGGGGCTGCGCGCCGTGGTTCGCGACCTGCGGGCCGAACCGTTGACCGCGCTGGCCTTTTCCCGCCACTTCGGACGGTCCATGGCCTGGATGCTGCGCGCCGCCGGGGTGGAGGCGGACGGGCGCGGCGGGGCGCTGCTGACCGCCGGTCTCGGCGCCGTACAGGCGCGCGTCATGCGCGTGTTCCTGGAGGACGACACCGCCGACCTTGCCCGCACCATGGCGGCGCTGGACGCCGAACTGCGCCGGGCGGAGCGGTGGGCCGCGACCCTCCGGCGGAGATCCCGGACACCGGGGGGCCAAGCGTCACGGCCGACGGAACCCGCCGGCGCGCCCACCGGTTGAAGGTGTGTCGGCCGCGGCGTAAAGTTTGTTGCGATGCACAAACGCATTGACTATCTTTTCGGCGCTTTGCATAGTCGCGCTTCAGGTATGGTGCGCCGCAACATGCCGATAAATCCTTTCGTCGGGGGTGAGAAACATGGCCAAGCAGTCTTCCGGTAACCCGTTCCTCGATTTCGACATTTCCAAGGCGCTGGGCGATTTCAAGGTCCCCGGCCTTGACGTCGACGCCATTCTGGCCAGCCAGCGCAAGAACATCGAGGCGGTGACCGCCGCCAACCAGCTGGCGATCGAAGGGCTGCAAGCCGTGCTCCGCCGTCAGGCGGAAATCCTCCGCGCGTCGGTGGAAGAGAGCAGCAACTACGTCAACCAGGTCGTCGCCGCCGGCACCCCGGAGGAGAAGGCCGCCAAGCAGGCCGAACTGGCCAAGGCCGCCTTCGAGAAGGCGCTGGCCAACGCCCGCGAGCTGGCCGAGCTGGTCGCCAAGTCCAACAGCGAAGCCGCCGAGATCCTCTCCAAGCGCGTGTCGGAGAGCCTGGACGAGGTCAAGGCCGCCATCGCCAAGACCCAGTCGGCCCGCAAGTAAGCGCCGACTCGTTCGCGAACGCTCCGTCTTCGGACGTTTTCCGCAAAGGGCCGCCCGCCGGGCGGCCCTTTCGCGTTTCCGGAACCGGTGCTAGCCTTGCCCGCAACGAACCAACGGGCCAGGGAAAGACCGTGACCATCAGCTACGACGACTTCCTGAAGGTGGACATCCGCGTCGGCACCATCACGGCGGCCGAACCCTTTCCGGAGGCGCGCAAGCCCGCCTACAAGCTGACCGTCGATTTCGGTCCGGAGATCGGCAGCAAGCGCAGCTCGGCCCAGATCACCCGTCATTACGCCCTGGAAGAGCTGGTCGGCCGGCAGATTCTGGCGGTCGTCAACTTCCCGCCCAAGCGCATTGGCCCCTTCACCAGCGAGGTGCTGTGCCTGGGCCTGCCCGACGCCGAGGGGGAGGTCGTCCTGGTCGGCCCCGGCCAGTCCGTTCCCAACGGCGGGCGCCTTTACTGAGGGATCCGGATCGTGACCATCGCCGACTCCTTCAACCGCGCCGCTCCGCAGTATGACGGGCCGCGGCGCGCGTTGATCCCCTGCTTCGACGACTTCTACGGGACGGCGGCGGCGCTGCTCGGCGATCCGTCCGACGCGCCCTTGCGGGTCCTCGATCTCGGGGCCGGCACCGGCCTGCTGTCCGCCTTCGTGCGCGCGCGGTTTCCGGCCGCCCGCATCACGCTGCTCGACCTCGCCGACGACATGCTGGCCGTGGCGCGCCATCGGTTCGAGGGGGACCCGAACGTGGCGTTCCGCACCGCCGACTATGCGGACGGCGACCTCGGCGGCCCTTACGACGCGGTGGTCTCCGCCCTGTCGATCCACCATCTGGAGCACCCGGCCAAACAGGCGCTGTTCCGGCGGGTTCTCGCGGTGCTCGCCCCCGGCGGGCGCTTCGTCAACGCCGATCAGGCGGAAGGGCCGACCCCGGCGCTCGCCAAGCTCTATGACGAGACCTGGGTGCGGCAGGTCCGCGCCAACGGAGTCGGCGACGCGGCGTTCGCCGCCGCCCGCCAGCGCCAGACCTTCGATCGCATGGCCCCGCTCGCCGACCAGCTCCGCTGGCTGACCGAGGCCGGCTTCACCGACGTGGACTGCACCTACAAGAACTGGAGCTTCGTGGTGTACGGCGGGCGGAAGGCCGCCTGACGGCTCTATCCCGACGCACTACACCGGCAAGCGCACCAGCACCCGCAGGCCGCCTTGCGGGCTGTCGCCGAGCGTGATGTCGCCGCCGTGGCTGCGCGCCACGTCGCGGGCGATGGTCAGGCCCAGGCCGGCGCCGCCTGTGGCTTGGTTGCGCGAGCTGTCCAGGCGGAAGAAGGGCTTGAACACGTCATCGCGCGCCGTGGCCGGAATGCCGGGCCCGTCGTCGTCGATCACGATGTCGATGCCCCGGCCCCGCCGTTCCGCCCGCACCCAGATGCGCGTGCCGTGGCGCCGCGCGTTGGACAGCAGGTTGGCGAGGCAGCGGCGCGTGGCGTTCGGCCGCAGGGGCAGGACCAGATCCTCCGGCAGGGTGTCCATCATCACCTCCGCCCCTTCGCGCCGGGCGCCGGCCACGACCTCGTTCAGGATGCGGGTCAGATCGCTGGGCTGCACGGCCTCCGTCCCCTCGCCGCGCGCGAAGGCCAGATAGCCCTCGATCATCGTCTCCATCTCGGCGACGTCGGTCATCAGCTCCTCGACCTCCGGCCCGTCGCCCAGCATGTCCAGCGCCAGCTTCATGCGGGTCAACGGCGTGCGCAGGTCGTGGCTGACGCCGGCCAGCATCTCGGTGCGCTGGTTGATCTGGCGCTGGATGCGCTCGCGCATCAGCAGGAAGGCGGAGGCCGCCTGCCGCACCTCGGTGGCGCCCTCCGGCTTGAAGTTCTGCACCTCGCGTCCCTTGCCGAGCGCCTCGGCGGCGGCGGCCAGCCGCTTGATGGGGCGGATCTGGTTGCGCATGAAGACGATGGCGACCGTGAACAGCACGCTGGCCGAGCCGATCATCCACAGGATGAAGATGTAGCTGGTCGGGCTGAACAGCCGCCGTTCCGGTGACATGACGGACAGCACGCCGTCCGGCATCTGCACGCGGATCTCGTACCACTCGTGCGCGACGCGGGTGTTGATGGCGAAGGGCCGGCGCACGCGTTCCTCCAGCGCCTTGGCCAGTGTGCGTTCCAGAAGGCCGCTCGGCTTCTTTTGCGCGTCCGGCAGTCTGGTGCCGGGCTCCAGCGTCACGATCAGGTCGGTGCTGCCCGCCGTGGCGGCAAGGGCCCAGTTCCGCCCGTCCGCGCTGGGGTCGTGCTCCAGCATGGAAATAACCATGGCGATGTCGCCGGCGACCGCGAAGGCCAGCCGGTTCGTCATGGTGTCCCAGTGCCGGTCGTAGAAGATCCAGGTCGCCACCGCCTGCGCCAGGATGACCGGCGTGACGATGATCAGCAGCGACCGCCCGAACAGCGTGCGCGGCAGAAACCGCTTCAGCACGCCCATCCGCTCCTTGCGGCGCAATGGAATCGGCCCGGCGGCGGTGTCGGCGCTCATGGCATGGTCCTCTCCGGCCGATCCGTGACCGGCACCCTCCCCGTGGGGATGGGGCTCACGGATCCGGCCTCAACACATAGCCCTCGCCGCGCACCGTGTGCAGGTAGCGCGGTTCGCGGGGGTCGGATTCGATCTTGCGGCGCAGGCGGGTGACCTGCACGTCGATGGTGCGGGCGTTGCCCGCGACCTTGCTGCGCTCGGTCAGTTCCTCGCGGGTGAAGGTGGTGCCGGGTGAGGCCGCGAGGATGCGCAGCAGGCTGGCTTCCGCCGTCGTCAGGCGGACCACCTCGTCGCCCGCCCGCAGTTCGTCGCGGTCCGGCAGGTAGATCAGCGGGCCGAGCTTCACCGGCTGCGGCGGGGCCGGCTCCGGCGGGCGGCTGGCCTGCCGGCGAAGGATGGAATTGATGCGCAGCAGCAGTTCGCGCGGGTTGAAGGGCTTGGCGAGATAGTCGTCGGCCCCGGCCTCCAGCCCGGCGATGCGGTCGTCCGGCTCGCCCCGCGCGGTCAGCAGCAGGATGGG
>JAEZID010000457.1 GCA_023416195.1 Pseudomonadota bacterium
TGACCGCGCTTCAGGTCTACGAGTTCGCCGTGGCGCGCCGCCTGTCCGCGCCGGCCGGGCCGGACGCCCTGCGCATCGAGGTGACCGGGCACATGTGGTGGTGGGACGTCCGGTATGGTGACGGTCCTGACCAGCTTCGCACCGCCAACGAGATCGTCATCCCCGCCGGACGCCCGGTGGAATTCACCGTCAAGGCCGCCGACGTGATCCACGCCTTCTGGGTGCCGGGCCTCGGCGGCAAGATCGACATGATCCCTGGCCACGCGAACCGGCTGGTTCTGGTCGGTGAGAAGCCGGGAGTCTACCGGGGGCAATGCGCCGAATATTGCGGGGCACAGCACGCGCTGATGGCGTTCGACGTGATCGTCGAACCGCCCGACCGTTTCGCGGCGTGGCTCGCCAACCAGCGCCGCCCGGCCGCCGAGCCGGCGGACCCCGCCCTGGCCGCCGGACGGGACGCCTTCCTGTCGCTCGGCTGCGGGGCGTGCCACACGGTGCGCGGGACGGAGGCGGCCGGCGTGACCGGCCCGGATCTGACCCATGTCGGCGGGCGGCGCCAGCTGGCGGCGGGAACTCTGCCCAACGGCGCGGAGGCTCTGGCCGGCTGGATCGCCGGCGCCCAGCACATCAAGCCGGAAAACCGCATGCCGTCCTTCCCCATCGCCGACGGCGACCGCCTGCGGGCCGCCGCCGCTTGGCTGGAGAGCCTGAAATGACGCCGCCGCTCGACGACCCCGGCCTGCCGAGTCCGCTGCCGCGCCCGCCCGAGGAAATCAGGACGCTGAAGCGCGTCTGGTGGGCGCGGCCGGGGATCGGCCTGCTGACCGCCGTCAACAACCAGCGCATCGGCATCATGTACATCGCCACGGCGCTGCTGTTCTTCACGATCTCCGGGTTGCTGGCGCTGGCCATGCGGGCGCAGCTGGCGGTGCCGGAGAACGACCTTCTCGACCACGGCACCTACAACCAGTTCTTCACCGTGCACGGCACGGGCATGATGTTCCTGTTCGCCGTGCCCATCGTGGAGGCCATCGGCGTCTATCTGCTGCCGGCCATGCTGTCGGCGCGCGACCTGCCGTTCCCGCGCCGGTCGGCCTTCGCCTTCTGGGCCTATTTCTTCGGCGGGGTGTCCTTCTTCTGCTCGCTGATCTTCGACGCGGCCCCGGACGGCGGCTGGTTCATGTACCCGCCGCTGACCGGCAGCCGCTTTTCGCCGGGCATCAACGCCGATTTCTGGCTGCTGGGCATCGGCTTCATCGAGATCTCGGCCATCGCCGGGGCCATCGAGATCATCGTCGGCATCCTGCGCACCCGTCCGCCGGGCATGACGCTGGACAAGATGCCGATCTACGCCTGGTCGATGCTGGTGATGGCGGGGATGATCGTCTTCGCCTTTCCCGCCGTGATCGTCGCTACCCTGCTGCTGGAGATCGAGCGCGTCTTCGGCTGGCCCTTCTTCATGGCGGAAAAGGGCGGCGACCCGCTGCTGTGGCAGCATCTGTTCTGGTTCTTCGGCCATCCGGAGGTCTACATCATCTTCCTGCCGGCCGCCGGGCTGGTGTCGATGATGGTGCCGACGCTGGCGCAACGGCCGCTGGTCGGGCACGACTGGGTGGTGCTGGCGCTGGTCGGCACGGGCTTCTTCAGCTTCGGCCTGTGGGTCCACCACATGTTCACCACGGGCATCCCGCAGCTGTCGCTCAGCTTCTTCTCCGCCGCCAGCATGGCCGTGTCGGTGCCGGCCGGCATGCAGGTCTTCGCCTGGATCGCCACCTTCGGCAAGGGGCGGGTGCAGTGGACGGTGGCGACCTATTTCCTGCTGGGCTTCCTGTTCATCTTCGTGCTGGGCGGGCTGACCGGCGTGATGGTCGCGGTCATCCCCTTCGACTGGCAGGCCCACGACAGCTACTTCATCGTGGCGCACCTGCATTACGTGCTGATCGGCGGCATGGTCTTCCCGGTCTTCGCCGGCCTCTACTACTGGTGGCCGACGCTGACCGGCCGGCTGCTGTCGGAGCGGTTGGGGAAGTGGGCCTTCTGGCTGATGTTCCTCGGCTTCAACGTCACCTTCTTCCCCATGCACCTCAGCGGCCTGCTGGACATGCCCCGGCGCGTCTACACCTACCCCGGCGACCTTGGGTGGGACGCGCTGAACATGGTCTCGACCGTCGGGTCCTTCGTGCTGGCGCTGGGCGTGCTGCTGGTGTTCGCGGACATGGCGCGCAACGCGCTGGGCTGGGGCGAGCCGGCGCCGCAGAACCCCTGGCGCGCCGGCACGCTGGAGTGGATCCCCAACGACACCTACGCGACGCGGAGCATCCCGCGCGTCAACTCGCTCTACCCGCTGTGGGACAACCCCCGCCTGTCGCGCGAGGTGGAGGAGGGCGGCCATTTCCTGCCCGGCGCGCCGACCAACCGGCGCGAGACCATCGTGACCAGCCCCATTGAGGCGAAACCCCAATACCTGATGCCCATGCCCGGCCCGCACTGGGGGCACTTCCTGGCCGGGCTGTTCACGGCGGCGCATTTCCTGTGCCTGACCGTGCAGTGGTACTGGCTGTCCATCCTGCCCGCCGTGCTGGCCATTGCGTCGGTCTTCTGGTGGGTGTGGGACCTCGACAAGGGGGAGGACCACCCGCCCCAGGACATCGGCGGCGGCTGGCGCGTGCCGGTCTACGTCCAGGGGCCGGAGAGCCATTCCTGGTGGGCGGTGGTCGTGCTGCTGCTGGTGGACGGCACGGCCTTCGCCTGCCTGATCTTCACCTACCTGTTCCTGTGGACGGTCAGCCCCGAGGTCTGGCCCACCGATGCGGCGGCCCTTCCGGGTCTGGAATGGCTGGCGGGCGGCGTTGCCCTGTGGGCGCTGGGCGCGGGGGCGATGCTGGCGGCCAGCCAGGCGGTGGCCCACAACCGTCCCTGGCCGATGCGGATCGCCCTGGTCGCCGGCTTCCTGTTGCTGGTCGTCGCGGCCGTCCTTCAGCCCTATCCCTACATCCAATCCGGGTTGGCGGCGGCGGAGAGTGCATACGGCGGGGCGGTCTACATGCTGGCGGCGTGGCAGGGCTTCCACGTCGCGGTGCTGTTGCTGATGACCGGCTACACGCTGGCCCGCTCCTTCGCCGGGAAGCTGCATGCGCGGCGCCGGGTCACCTTCGACAACACCATGCTGATGTGGCACTACAGCTGCGGGCAAGGCGCGGTGGCCCTGCTGCTGGTGCATCTGTTCCCCCGGCTGGCCGCGTAGGGCGGGTGCCATGGAGAAGCACAGCTTTCCCGTCACCTTCGTCGGCATGATGGCCGCCTTCCTGATTTGGGCGGCGCATTTCGGGGCGATCTACGGGATCAACGGGTTGATCTGCGCCCGCAAGCTCGACGCCATGGAACTGTTCGGCTTGCCGCTGGCCAGCGCGCTGGTGCTGGCCGCGACGGCAGCGGCGCTTCTGCTGGCGGCGCTCGTGCTGCTGGCGGCGCTGTGGGGCGGCGGGCCGGCGGCACGGGCCAGCGAGGATCCGCGCCGCTTCATCCGCTGGTTCACCGCCTTCGCCGCCGTGGCGGCGCTGGTCGCCATCCTGTGGAACGGGCTGCCCGCCATTCAGGTGCCGGCCTGCGCGTAGGCGCCGAAGGGAGAGGCGGTGATGCCCTTATGAGCGGTCAGCCACCTCCAACAGGGTCCCGCTCCGCACGGGCCTTACCCAAAAAGTTCATTCTTCTGAAAAAAGGTGTTGCGCGCCTCGGCCGACCGGCCTATATACCGCCTCCCGACGCGACGGCCACCCACGAGGCGGCGACGACGCGGAG
>JAEZID010000472.1 GCA_023416195.1 Pseudomonadota bacterium
GCGCTCCTCGCCGTAGTGGAAGATGATGTCGGCCAGTTCGTCGGCCTCCGCGGTGTTCACCACATCGGCGGCGGTCGGCCCATCCCGTCCCATGCGCATGTCGAGCGGGCCGTCGAAGCGGAAGGAGAATCCGCGTTCCGGCTCGTCGATCTGCGGGGAGGACACGCCGATGTCCAGCGCCACGCCGTCCACCGATTCGACGCCGTGTTCGGCCAGCAGCCGGTCCATGTCGCCGAATCGGCCTTCCACGATCTCCAGCCGGCCGGGATGGGCCGACGCGAGCTGGCGGCCGCGTTCGATGGCCTGGGGGTCGCGGTCGATGCCCCAGACGCGGCAATTCGCCGCGCTCAGGATGGCGAGGGTGTAGCCGCCCGCCCCGAAGGTGCCGTCCACATAGACGCCGCCGTCACGCGGGGCGAGCGCGTCCACGACCTCGTTCAGCAGCACCGGAACATGGATGGGGGTGTCGGTCATGCGCCCTCCCCCGCCCGGCCGGCGGCGGCGCGCGAGGCCTTGGCGACGATCTGGCTCAGCGAGATGTCCTTGCGCACGACCTGGTCGCGCAGCGCGGCCTCGTGGGCCTTCAGCGCGTTCGGCTCCCAGATCTGGAAGGTCTTGCGGCGGCCGATGAAGGCGGCTTCCTCGCCGATGCCGGCGAACTCGGCAAGCTCCTTGGGAAGGACGATTCGGCCCTCGTTGTCGAGGGACACGGGGATGAGCTTGCCGAAGATGAACGTCTCGATCATGTCGCGCTCGTCCGCGTCCAGGTCGGGGGACTCCAGGCTGTCGGAGAGCACGTCGAGATAATCCTGATCGGCGCCTTCCAGCGCCTGATGGTTCAGCGAGGGCCAGAGATAGACGGTGCCGGGGGCCGACGTTTTGGCAAGCGACTGCCGGAACTGCGCCGGGATGGAGCAGCGACCTTTCCTGTCAACTTTGTTGACGTATGTGGAAAGGAAAACGGCCATGGGCCCGGTGAACTCCCCCAGCTTCCCCGTTGCATTGGACCCCCGCCGTCGCGTGGTCCTTGTCGCGCTTTGCCCAAAACTTGCCCGTCCGGGTTAGCCGGGATGGGCAGGTCTCCCCCTAAACTGGGCATTCTTGGGATAGCATGGGACGGCATGGGCGTCAACGGCCCCGCCAGTAATCAGATACCAGTGTCAAGACTTTTCACCCGATGTGTTGCTTCGGCGCAAATAGGTGAACGGAATCGGCGAAAACTTGCAGGATCTCAGCGTTATACACAGCTGTGGATAACTGCGACTCGGGCGGTTCGCCGAATGTTCCTAAAATCTGTTCAGTATCTATAGTGAAATAACCTTGCCCAAGTCCGAATCGTACCCTCCGGAAGGTTTAATCTCCTCGGCGAGCGAAACGGGTCTGGCATGGGACGGCATGGGAAAACGCCCCACAGTTATCCACCGGCTGTGGATGATCCTGGGGAAAGTTTTTGGGGACAGCCTGAATCCCGGCAATTTCGG
The DNA here is from genome assembly GCA_023416195.1 of Pseudomonadota bacterium. Classification (GTDB taxonomy): domain Bacteria; phylum Pseudomonadota; class Alphaproteobacteria; order Azospirillales; family Azospirillaceae; genus Azospirillum. The sequence continues at coordinate 1,482 of JAEZID010000472.1, forward strand.
GCAGGATGCCTGCCCCGAACGGGTTAGGAAGAGATGGGGATAAGCGCCAGATGGCCTGTAAGCCGGGTTTTGTCCCCAGGTCGCCCCGAAGGGCTTCCCAGTGGATGGCCATTCATCTGGGACGCCGGTTGCCCGGCGCCTCTCGCGACCAACCCGGGCGGCGGCGCGGAAACGCGCTTGGCCCCATACAGTCCCAGCCAATCAAGGAAAGGTTGGAACCGCGGGCCGTGCCGCCCCTATTCGGTCTTGCTCCCGGTGGGGTTTACCGTGCCGCCCCTGTTGCCAGGGGCGCGGTGCGCTCTTACCGCACCCTTTCACCCTTACCGCGGCCCGAGGACCGCTGGCGGTTTGCTTTCTGTGGCACTTTCCCTAGGGTCGCCCCCGCCGGCCGTTAGCCGGCACCGTGTTTCCGTGGAGCCCGGACTTTCCTCCCCCGACGGCTGTGTCGAAGGCGGCCATCCGGCCATCTGGCGGGTTTGTATTTATAGAGTTGCGCCGTCCGGTGCAATGCCGAACGGCGCGGGAGAGCCGGGGGCTATCGATTCGGCGGCGCGTCAGATTTTCGGGGCCGGGAACTCGTCGGGAACGTCGTCGGCGCCGGGAAGGATGGAGAGCTCTTCGTCGGTAAAACCAAATTCGCTCTGCAAAAACTTCAATTCCTCGGCGGAAAAGCGGCTTGGGAGGGGTTGAAGATCGTCTGCCACGGCATCCTCGTTCAGAAGATAGCCGCCGTCATTCCGCCGGTCGCGGTCTGCGTTGGGGTTCCGATCTTCGTCCGATGCGCCAACCATGTGCAGTCGGTCGGACATGGCCCAGTTCGCCAGGAGGAAAGAGGACGGTCCGGTCATGGCACGGCTCCGGCATGATGCAAAAACAGCATAACAGATTGTCGGTCCCGAAGGTTCAAAAAGCCATGCCAGCTTTCGCCCATCAGAAGAAATTTCCCGACGCTTATTCCCTTGGTCGTATGTATAAACCTTTGGTCCGTGAGCCATCGCAAGGCCATCGGAGACGGGTGAGCAAGGATGCGGTGGATGCCTCTGTAAAGTTCGTACGACACATGGGGGCGCTCGGCAGTCCATTTGGCGGTAAGCCGTGCCGATAAGCTGCTCCATTCCGCAGGGTTGGCCGGAATAAAGCCGAATTTCGCCCACGTATATCCTCCGTGAGAGAGCGCCGCGTGCAGGTCGACACGATCGATCCCGAGGGCCGAATACAGCATGTGGAAATTCTGATGTAGTGGCTTCGTCAAAATTCCGCCACGGGCAGCAGGAGAAATCTTCAAAAGTGAGTTGTAGGCGGTATTGTTGTTCGGATCGATTCGGCGAACCGCAACGCCGTCATCGCCGCTCAGCGTATGGACTTTCAATCGGACAAGCAGAATATCCCCATTCACGACGCGACACCGCAGGGTCGCCCGGCAAATACGCGCGGACAGCGCCGTTGCCAAGCCCAGCAGCGGAAAACCCAGATAATGCACACACCATAGATTTACCTGTCCGATCGAGGCTCCACCCCATTTAAAGGTGGAGGTGGTGAAGTCGATATTGACGATGGCGGTCATGGGTGTTCTATCAAGTATTGTAAAGCGAGGGTCGTGCGATTTCTTTAGCGCTCGTGGGTCGTCATGTCCAATGCTGACTCGCGAAAACGGCGCTATCGCCCGGTCATCCGCACCAGCGCGCGCAGCCGCCGCACGGTCTCGGCATCCGCGTCCCCCGTCATCGCCTCCGGCCGGAAATGCCGCTGGAAGGACAGCAGCGCGCGCGGGCAGGCCGCGTCGTACCCATAGCGTCCCAGCAACGCCGCCACCTCGCCCTCGCCAACCGGCCCGTCGTCCAGCTCCAGCGCCTCCGGCCAGACCCCGATCCCCTGCGCCGCCAGCCCGCGCCAGTCGAACAGCTCGCCGGGGTCCTCCTTGCGCAACGGGGCGATGTCGCTGTGCCCGATGACGTCCTCCGGGGCGATCCCATGCCGGCCCATCACGTCCCGGCACAACTCCGCCACCGCCGCCATCTGCGCATCCGGAAAGGGCCGATAGCCGAACTCGTGCCCTGGATTGACGATCTCGATCCCGATGGACCGGCTGTTCACGTCGGCCACGCCCCGCCAGGACGACACGCCCGCGTGCCACGCGCGCCGGTCCTCCGGCACATGGGCGTAGACGGTGCCGTCCTCGTCCACCGTGTAATGGGCGCTGACCTGCGCCGCCGGGTCGCACAGCCGGGCCAGGGCGTCCGCCGCCGTCGGCATCCCCGTGTAATGAAGGACGAGCAGTTCGGCCCGCGTACCCTCCGGCCGAGGCCCATGGTTGGGGGAGGGCAGGGGGACGATCCTCATCATGTCGGGTTGGCCACCTTTTCCGCCACCACGGTGGGGCGCTTCAGCACGACGACCGCGACTCCGCCCACCGTCAGCAGCCCGCCCAGCACCAGCCGCAGCGTGAACGGGTCGTTCATCAGCAGAACGCCCGCCGCCACGCCGAACACCGGCACGGTCAGCAGATAGGGCATGGTCTGGTTGACCTCGTACTTGCGCAGCAGAGGATACCACAGGCCGTAGGCCCCGATGGTCGCCCCGAGCGCGAGGTAGGCGAGCGACGCCCACCCCCACGGGGTCGCGTTGGCGACCGCCTCCATCTGCCCCTGCTCCATCAGCAGCGACAGCACCAGCAGCTGCGGCGCGGCGAACAGCGCCATCCAGCCGTTCAGCGCGAAGCCGTCCACGCCGGTGATCATCTTCATCTGCGCGCTGGCGACCGCGAAGGCGAGGCTCGCCCCCAGGATCAGCAGCAGCGGGGTCAACTGCCCGGCCAGGCGCGGCTCGCCCGCGATGACGACCACCCCGGCGAAGGAGGCCGCCATGCCCAGGGCCCGCCGCCAGCCCAGCTTGTCCTTGAACAGGATCGCCGCCAGCAGGGAGGAGAAGGGCACCTGCGCCTGCGCCGCGATGGAGGCGGTGGCCGCGTCGATGCCGTTCAGCCCGTTGAACATCAGCGGGAAATGGATGCTGCCCAGCGTCACCGACAGGGCGGCGATCGGCAGCATCCGGCCCCTCGGCATCCGCGTGAAGGGCAGCAGCAGCGCCGCCACCAGCATGAAGCGCAGGGCCATGAGGAACATCGGCGGGAATTCCGCCAGCCCCCATTTCGCGACCACGAAGTTCAGCCCCCACAGCGCCATCACCACAAGCGCCATCAGGGAGTCGCGAAGGCTCATCCCCGGCCGCCTTCCAGCTCCTCGCGCAGGGCTTCCAGCTCCAGCCAGCGTTCCTCGGCGGCGGCCAGCTCGGCCTGTTTGGCGTGCAGCTGCTCCGACGTCTTCTGAAATTTCGCCGCGTCGCGGGTGAACAGGTCGGGGTCGGCCAGCGCCTTTTCCAGCTTCGCCACCTCGGCGGTCAGCGTGTCCATGCGCGCCGGCAGCTCGTCCAGCTCGCGCTGGTCCTTGTAGCTCAGCTTGCCCCTGGCCTTCGGCGCGGCTTGCTGGGCGGCCGGCTTCGCCTTCGCGGGGGCCGCCGCCTTCTCCTTCGGCGCCGGGCGCTGGATCAGATAGTCGGAATAGCCGCCCGCGTATTCGGCGACCGTGCCGTCCCCCTCTAGGGCGATCGTGCTCGTCACCATCCGGTCGAGGAAATCGCGGTCGTGGCTGACCAGCAGCAGCGTGCCCTGATAGTCGCCCAGCACGTCCTCCAGCAGGTCCAACGTGTCCATGTCCAGGTCGTTGGTCGGCTCGTCGAGGATCATCATGTTGCTGGGCCGGGCGAACAGCCGCGCCAGCAGCAGCCGGTTGCGCTCGCCGCCGGACAGCGCCTTCACCGGGCTGTCCAGCTGCCGCGTGTCGAACAGGAAGTCGCGGATGTAGCCGGCGACGTGGCGCGGGTTGCCGTTGACCATCACGCTGTCGCCGCCGAACGGGCACAGCACCTTGCGGATCGTGTCCTCGGGGTCGAGTCCCGCGCGCCGCTGGTCGAAATAGGCGGTTTCCAGATTGGTCCCCAGCCGCACCGTGCCGCTGTCCGGTTCCATCTGCCCGGTCAGCATCTTCAGCAGGGTGGACTTGCCGGCCCCGTTCGGCCCGATCAGCCCGACGCGGTCTCCGCGCAGGATGCGCGTGGAGAAGTCCCGGACGATGACCTTCGGTCCTTCGGACGAGTCGAACGCCTTGGAAATCCGCTCCGCCTCGATGACCAGCCGCCCGCCGCGCTCGGCCTCGGCGATGGCCAGCTTGGCCTGCTGCCCGCCCTTGATCCGCTCCGCCCGATCCGTCCGCAGTTGCACCAGCGCGCGCACGCGGCCCATGTTGCGGGTGCGCCGGGCGGAGATGCCCTCGCGCAGCCACTTCATCTCGCCTTCGATCTTGCGGTCGAGCTTCTGTGCGGCGATCTCCTCCGATTCGAACACCTCGGCCTGCCACGCCTCGAACTCGGAAAAGCCGCGATCCGTCGCGCGCACGGTGCCGCGGTCCAGCCACAGCGTCCGCTTCGCCAGCCGGTTCAGGAAGGCGCGGTCGTGCGAGATCAGCAGCAGCCCGCCGCGATAGGCCAGCA
>JAEZID010000559.1 GCA_023416195.1 Pseudomonadota bacterium
ATGGTCATGCCGACGAGCGCGGGGGAGGCGTAAGGGCCGAACAGGTCGCGCTTCCTGCCGTGCCGGTCGGCGCTGCCGCGGTGGTGCCGGCGGGGCGGGGCCGGGCCGCGCCGCCGACCGCTTCGGCCCCTACGCCTCCCCGGCGCTGGTCGGCATGACCATCGCGGCGCTGCAACGGGCCTTCCTGCTGCGCACCTGCGACGACGCCACCTTCACCTCGCGCACGCGGCCCTGCCTGCAACACCAGATCAAGCGCTGCTCGGCCCCCTGCGTCGGCCGCGTGACGGAGGAGGACTACGCCGCCCAGATGCAGGGCGTGCGCGACGTGCTGAACGGGCGCAGCGCCGCCGTGCAGGCGGACTTCGCCCGCCACATGATGGACTGTTCCGACCGCCTCGCCTACGAGGACGCGGCGCGCTGGCGCGACCGCATCCGCGCCCTGACCGCCCTGCAAAGCCGCCAGGACATCAACCTGGAAGGCACGCTGGAGGACGCCGACGTGCTGGCCGTCCACGCCGAGGGCGGAACCGCCTGCGTGCAGGTCTTCTTCGTGCGCGGCGGCCGCAACCAAGGCACCCGCGCCTTCTTCCCCCGCCATGATCGCGACGAGGACGAAGCCGCCATCCTCGCCGCCTTCGCCGCCCAGCTCTACGAGGACACGCCGCCGCCGCGCCGCCTGCTGCTCAGCCACGAGCTTCCCGACCGCGCCCTGCTGGCCGAGGCGCTGACCCTGGCCGCCGGCCATCGCATCGACATCGACGTCCCCCAGCGCGGCCCCAAGCACCGCATCGTCGAACACGCCCTGACCAACGCCCGCGAGGCGCACGGCCGCCGCATGGCCGAACGCTCCGCGCAAGCCAAGCTGCTGGCCGGCGTGGCGCGCGTCTTCGGCCTTCCCGGCACCCCCGCCCGTATCGAGATCTACGACAACTCACACATTCAGGGTGCCTTCCCGGTCGGCGCCATGGTCGTCGCCGGGCCGGAGGGGTTCCAACGCAACGCCTACCGCCGCTTCCACATCAAGGATCCGGCGGCGGCCGGCGACGACTGCGCCATGCTGCGCGAGGTGCTGACCCGCCGCTTCGGCCGCGCGCTGCGCGAGGATCCCGACCGCCGCAACGGCCTGTGGCCCGACCTCGTGCTGATCGACGGGGGCCTGGGGCAGTTGAACGTCGCCCGCGCCGTCCTGGCCGATCTGGGGATTGAGGATGTCGATCTCGCCGCCATCGCCAAGGGGCCGGACCGCGACGCCGGCCGCGAGCGCTTCTTCCTGCCCGGCCGCGAGCCGTTCCAGCTGGCGCCCAACGACCCGGTTCTCTACTTCCTGCAACGGCTGCGCGACGAGGCGCACAAGACCGCCATCGACAGCCACCGCGCGCGCCGCACCAAGGCCATGGAGCACACGCGCATCGACGGCATCCCCGGCATTGGCCCGGCCCGCAAGAAGGCCCTGCTGCACCATTTCGGCAGCTCCACGGCGGTGGCCGCCGCCGGCCTGAAGGATTTGGAAGCCGCCCCCGGCATCAGCGCCACCGTCGCCCGCCGCGTCTACGAGCATTTCCACGGCTAGACCGCCGGCCAACGAGCCCCCACCCGACCACCTTTTCAAAAACCGTCCCCAACTGTGACCCGGACCACAGCGGTGCGCGCCGCGCCCGCGTAGCTTCAGGCCATCGAAACCGCCCCGGCCGCCGCAACGCTTTCCCCCTCGTCCCATCCCGTGCCCGAACTTGCGGCCGGCAGCCTCGCTGCCGGCCGTCCTTTTATTCCGGGACCATCGATGCGGCAGGCGCGCGGCTGGGCTGCGTCGCCGACGTTTATACTTAACGTTTCCTCAACCGGCCGGGCGCATCTTTGCCGCATCGCAACGGACCATCAGTATACAAGGCGCCTGACCATGGGCCAGACCACCGTCAAGCTTTCGGACAAGGGCAGCTACCGCGACGTCGAACTCGACGCGCTGCCGCGCAACGTCCGCGCCGCCGTCGCCGACATGGCGGCCAAGAACCCCGTCGCCAACGTCATCGTCGATCAGACCGGCATGCTCTACCGCATCCACCTGAGCGAGCCGGCGAACATCTACCTCGACGTGCTCGCGGTCGCCTGACGCCCGACAAGAACACGGCACAAGCCACAAGAACGGCGGCGCAACCGGTTGGTTGCGCCGCCGTTTTCGTTTCGGTATGCTGGCCGTTATGAGAACAAAAGCAGAACCAAAAGCAGAACCAAGTCCCGCTCCGCCGCCCGGCATCCGGGTGACGAGCGGCCGGACCAAGGCCGAGATCGGCCGAATCCAGCGCACCGCGGACGGCTGGACCGCTTTCGCGCGGGGGGCCGACGGCAATTATCGCGCCCTTGGCCCGCACCCCGACTTCGCAACCGCCCTGTCGGCCATTCCCGACGCGCCGGAACCGAAGGCGGAGCAACCGCGCCCCCACCCGAAGACGGTCCCGAAGGCGGCGCCCCCGAAGGTCGTCGCCCCGCGTCCCGTTCAGTCCGACAGGGCCGTCGCCGTGCGGTCGAGGGCGCGCAGCGGCACCGTATCGCCGAAGCCGGAGAGAATGGCCCGCGCCTGACCCGGCGGCAGCCCGGTCAGGCGGGCGATGTCGCCGGCGTCAAGGCGGCGCTGCTCGGCGGCGCGGCGGATCAGGCTGGCCGCTTCGCGTTTGTGGTGGCGCTGCTGGTGACGGGATTCGCTGTGCATGGCGTTGTCTCCCTTCTCTTGGCCCTGAGGCTCAGTGCGCGCGTCCTTCCAGACGGCGCAGCGCGCGGTCGAGCGTCGTCAGCGGCATCATGAAGACGACACCGTTGAGGATGGCCCGAACATCCTCGATGTCGAGGTCGGTGGCGGCGGCAA
>JAEZID010000016.1 GCA_023416195.1 Pseudomonadota bacterium
GATCGCAGCCGATCTGCATGACGGTCAAGCCCTGTTCCGCAATGGCTGCGGTCAGGTTCGACGAGAGCGTCGACTTGCCGATGCCTCCCTTTCCATAGATCGCGATGTGCCGCATGCGCCGCTCCTTATGTTGCGCGGACCGAGGCCCGCCGGCCGCTTCCGTCCCACAAAACGAGAAATCTAGAACTGTCGAATTTATGGTAGCGACAGCCATGAAGGCCGCAAAATGCGAAATGTCCGGTCAATGCATGATTTGAAATCATGTAACGACATTGTCAGACGAGTGTATGCAATGGTGCTGGCGAGAATGGCGCCGTTCAACATGACTTCAGATCATGCATTGGCCCAGCATTTCGCATTTTGCCCATGCCCCCGTGCCGACTACCATCGGTTCGACACTTCTAGTTTTCTAGTTATGTGGGACGGTGGCGCCGAAGGACGGCGGCATCCGGCCGTGTCGGGGAATAAGGAAACGCTCAATGGATACCGAAGCGCTTGTCCTGGAAAGCTACAGCAAGCGGATCAGCGATCCGCAAGTCACCCCCGGATACACGTCCTTGCAGATGTGCTCGGCGGAGGCCTACGACCGCGATCTGCTGAAGAACGTGCCGCCGGAAATCATCAACGCGGATTTCGGCTGCGGCAACCCGTCGAAGCACGCGCGGGCAGGCGACGTGGTGCTCGACCTGGGCAGCGGCAGCGGCAAGATCTGCTACATCCTGTCGCAGATCGTCGGGCCGGAGGGGCGGGTCATCGGCATTGACATGAACCGGGACATGCTGGCCCTGGCGCGCCGGCATCGGTCCGGCTTCGCGGCCAAGGTCGGCTTCGACAACCTGACCTTCCTGCTTGGCCGCATCCAGGACATGCGCACCGACCTGGAAGCGCTGGACGCGGCGCTGGCCCGCAATCCGGTCTCCGATCTCACCCGCTATCTGGAGGTGGAGCAGGAGGTCCGTCGGTCGGCCGCCGACCAGCCGCTGGTCGCCGACGATTCGGTCGATCTGATCGTGTCGAACTGCGTCATCAATCTGGTCCGGACGGACGAGAAGGCGCGCGTGTTCCACGAGATGTTCCGCGTGCTGCGCCCCGGCGGACGCATCGCGATTTCCGACATCGTCTCGAACATCGACCTGCCCGACGAGCTGAGGCAGGACCCCGAGCTGTGGGCGGGCTGCTACGGCGGCGTCTTCCCCGAACAGGACTTCTACGCGATCCTCGAACATGCCGGCTTCGCCGCGATCCGCGTCGAGGTGCGGCGCGATCTGCCGGAAAAAGCCATCGGCGACGTGCGCTTCCTCTCGGTGACGGTGACGGCGGTCAAACCGCACGCGGCGCGCTCGTGCTGCGGCGCGCGTGGGGAGCACGAGGCCCTCTACCGGGGGCCCTGGAAGGAGGTCGTCGACGACCAGGGAAACCGCTATCCGCGCGGCGAGCTGATCAAGGTCGCCGATGCCGCGTGGAAGACCCTGGAGCACGAGGCCTTTCGCGCGGACGTCATCCGCATCGGGGAGGACGCGCCGGCCGCAGTGCCGGCCCAAGCCCCAACCTCCGGTTCCTGCTGCGCCTGACTCCACCCCGCATCACCAACCTTTCGGGGCCGGCGGCGGATCGCCACCTCCGGCCGGTCCCGCCCAGCCCACGCCGGAGCGGTAATCCCATGCCTTCCATTCGCCTCGACATCCCCGACCGCCCCCTGCCGACGATGCCGCTTGGCCTGCTGGTGCCGATCCCGCCGGACACGGCGCACCAGCGGCTTGCCGGCACGACGGCGCCGGACGTGCCGAGCCTGACGCGCCAGCGTGCGCTCAACGCGGAGCAGAGCGCTTTCTTTCTGCCGGGGCTGGACGGCGCCGGCACGCGGTTCGAGTTCACGCTGGCCGATGGGACCGGCGAAAGCCCGCCCGCGCATTTCACGCCCATCGACAGCCGCTACTCCCGCCCGTCCGCCGAATTGAAGGACGCCATCGCGAAACTGATCAAGGATGTCCCCAACGACACGGTGGCGGTCGAAAGGATGGTCGCCTTCACGGCCTCCCTGTTCGACTACGATCACCCTCCGGTGCGGTTCTGCGACGGCAAGGACGAGGTTCCGCTGCTTGAGACGCTGACCAAGGGAAGCTGCACCGACATCAACACCTTCCTGCTCAGTTCGCTCTACGCCGCCGGAATCCCGGGCACCTACTACGCCGGCTACTTCTTCGAGGGCGGAAAGCCGAAGAGCACGAGCGGCTTCCATTGCTGGATCTCGACCTTCGCGGAGGGCGAGCATCTGGACTGGGACATCGCCCATCACATCAAGGCCGGAACGCGGGAGGTGCAGCCTGCCCTCAACCCGACGCCCGGCGAGCGCGTGGCGCTGAGCTACGCGCGCGGCCTGCGCTTCGCCGTGGCGGATGTGGAGGTCGAGTTCACGCACTTCGCCTTCCCGTACTGGATCTATCCCGATGGCCGGTACGAGCCGTCGGTCGCCGTCGCCACCCTCTCCTGACTCTCCGAACCCTGATTCTCCGAACGAGGACCCCTCCCATGATCCGTGCGGAAGACTTCATCGCGGCGGCGCGCGACGGCGGCATCGACTTCTACACCGGTGTGCCCTGTTCCTACCTCGCCCCGCTCATCAACCGGGTCATCAGCGATCCGGCCTGCCGGTATGTCGGCGCCACCAGCGAAGGGGAGGCCGTGGCGATTGCCGCCGGGGCGTGGCTGGCCGGGCGGCTGCCGGTCGTCCTGTGCCAGAACTCCGGGCTCGGCAATACCGTCAACCCTTTGACCTCCCTGAACCACTCCTTCCGCATCCCCAGCCTTCTGGTCGTGACGTGGCGCGGTGAACCGGGCCATCCGGACGAACCGCAGCACACGGTGATGGGGGAGGTGACCCATGCCCTTCTCGACACGATCCGCATCCCGCATGCGGGGTTTCCCGAGCAGCCGGAGGAAATCGCTGACCGGCTGGCGACGGCGGGCAGCCTGATGCGCGACACGGGCTTGCCCTTCGCCCTGGTGATGCGCAAGGACGCCGTGGCGCCAGAGCCGCTCCATCCCCCGGCGGCGCCCGCCCTCGCGCCGGGCCGTCTTCAGGATCTGCGCGGGCACGGCCCCCGGCCGGCTCGGATCGATGTCCTGTCGAGCGCGTTGGGCCTGCTGCCGGAGGACGCCGCGGTCATCGCCACCACGGGCAAATGCGGGCGCGAGCTGTTCACGCTCGCCGACCGCGAGCAGCACCTGTACGTCGTCGGTTCCATGGGCGGCGCGTCGGCCATCGGCCTGGGCGTCGCCACTCAGGTGGCCCACCCCGTGGTGGTCCTCGACGGCGACGGTGCCGCGTTGATGAAGCTGGGCAATCTGGCGACCATCGGCGCCCAGGCGCCGGAAAAGCTGGTCCACGTCATCCTGGACAACGGCGTCCACGATTCGACCGGCGGCCAGGAGACGGTCTCCGCGACCGTCGATTTCGCCGCCGTCGCGGTGGCCTGCGGCTATCGAAACGCGGTTCGGAGCGACGATCTGCCCGGCTTCGAGCGCGCCTTCGCGGAGGCCCTGCGCACGCCCGGACCGCACCTCCTGCACGTGCGCATCCGTCCGGGATCGCTGGAAAAGCTCGGCCGTCCGACGGTCGGGCCGGTCGCCGTCGCGGAGCGGTTCAAGGCCTTCCTGGCCGCCCGGCGCGCAGCACTTCCGGCCTGAACGTCTTGCCCCCATCCATCCAGCGGAAGGTTCCCATGCCAACGCCCCCGTCAGCAACCGACCAAAAACTCTTGGAAACCGCGATGTGGATCGCGGGGGAAGCGCAGTTCGCCGCCTCAATGCTCGACGTGCACGATCCCTACAGCGGCCGGCTGGTCGGGCGGGTGCCGGCGGCCGGGAAGGCGCAGGTCGCCGAAGCCATCGAGCGGATGACGCGGCAAAGCCCCCCGAAGCTCAGCCGGCAACAACGTTCGGTGATCCTGCGCCGGATCGCCGACATCATCCGCCGCGAGACCGACAGCCTCGCCCGGCTGAACACCGCCGAATCCGGTCTTTGCCTGAAGGACACGCGGTACGAGGCCGCCCGCTCCATCGACGTGCTGAATCTGGCCGCCGACGCAACGAGCTTCGATGATTCCGCCGTGTTCCCCGGCTCAGTCGGCGCCAACGGCAAGCCCCGGCGCATCTTCACCCACCGCGAGTCCATCGGGCTGGTGGCGGCGATCACGCCGTTCAACCACCCGCTGAACCAGGTGGTCCACAAGATCGCCCCGGCCATCGCGACCAACACGCCGATCATCGTCAAGCCGTCGGAAAAGACCCCCCTCACCGCGCTACGCCTGGCCGAGATCTGCTACGAGGCGGGGCTGCCGCCGGAGTTGCTGTCGGTCGTGACCGGCAACCCGGCCGAGATCGCCGAAGTGTTCACCAGCCATCCGGCGGTTGCGCTGCTCAGCTTCACCGGCAGTCCGACCGTCGGCAAGCGTTTGATCCAGCAGGCCGGCTACCGCCGCGTCGTTGTCGAGTTGGGCGGCAACGACCCGCTGATCGTGATGGAGGACGCGGACGTGGAGGCAGCGGCCGAACTGGCCGCCAACGGGGCCTACGGCAATTCCGGGCAGCGCTGCACGGCGGTCAAGCGCATCCTGGTCCAGCGCGGCATCGCCGACGCCTTCGTGGCGGCTCTGGAGCGCCGGACGCAGCGCTTCGTCGCCGCCGATCCGGCCGACGAGCGGACCGACATCGGAACCGTCATCGACGAGCCGGCCGCCGTCCAGATTGCACGGCGCATCGCCGACGCCATCGGCGCCGGGGCGCGGCTCGTCGCGGGGCACCGGCGCGACGGCGCCCTCCTGCAGCCGACGATCTTGGACCATGTTCCGACCGGCTGCGAGCTGGTCGCCGAAGAAACCTTCGGCCCCGTGGCGCCGGTCATCCGCTTCGACGGCATCGACGAGGCGATATCCATCAGCAACGGCACCCGCTACGGCCTGTCCTCGGCCATCTGCACCAACCGGATCGACTGGATTTCCCGCTTCGTTTCCGACCTGCGGGTCGGCAGCGTGAACGTCTGGGAGGTTCCCGGCTACCGGTCGGAAGCCTCGCCCTTCGGCGGCGTGAAGGACTCCGGCCTCGGCTGCAAGGAGGGCGTGGTCGAGGCCATGCGGCTCTACACCACGGTCAAGACGCTGTCCCTGCCTTGGCCGCATCCGTGACGAAGAAGCGGCGGAACCAGAGCGTCACGCCCCGGTTCCGCCGGTCTCATCAGGCCGCAGGCTCCAGCAGGCTCGCTTCCATATAGTCGGGCTTTGGCAGGCCCAGCACGCTCAGCAGGCTGGGAGCGACGTTGGCCAGCGAGCCCGCCCGTCCCGTCCAGGCGAATGCCTGTCCCGGCGCCGGAACGACGGTGAAGGGCACCGGCCGGTCGGTGTGGGAGCCGAACGGCCGGCCGGCCTCGTCGAGCACGCGGTCGGCGTTGCCGTGGTCGGAGGTGATCAGCACCGTCCACCCTTCGTCGCGGCAAATCCCGAGCAGTGCCTCCAGCTTGGCATCGACGCACCGCGCCGCCCGCACCGCCGCGTCGTAGCGGCCGAGATGGCCGACCTGATCCAGGTTGGCGATGTTGACGATGGCCACGCGGTTGGCCGGAGTCCGGACGACCGCCTCGACCGCCTGGACGACCAGATCGATCGACATCTCCGGATGGTCGGCGATCTCCGCGTCGGGGATCGACGCGATACGCACGGCGCACCCCTCCAGATCGGTGTTGAGTCCGTTCATGAAACGGGTGACGTGCGGGAACTTGCACGCCTCGGCGATGCGCGTCGATGGCAGCTTCGCCCGGATCAGCTCGAAGCCGAGCCCGTGCGACAGCGGCCGCGTCGGGAAGAACACCTGTGACACCGGCACCGCCGAACCAAGCTCGACGAGGGAGTGGACGGGGTGCCGCTCGGCCAGCACGCCGGCCACCTGCGCCACCCGGTCGGCCCGGTGCTGCGTCAGCAACACCGGCTCGCCCGCCACCGCCAGACGCCCGCCCGGCACCAGATGGCCGGGGAAGGAGCTTTCGGCGGCGTTCGACAGGTGCGCCGTCAGCGCCGCGCCGGTGAACTCCGGCAGCGCCGCCCCGGCTTCCAGGGCGTCGGCGAACACGCGGGAGATGGCGAGATCGCCGCTGCGGTCGCAGAACCAGCGGCGGCCGATGATCAGGCCCAGCCGAACGCCGGGAAGCCCGGCGAGCTGTGTGCGCAGCTCGTCGAGCAACGCCGGCGCTGATCCGGCCTGGGAATCCACCCCGTCGAGAACGGGGTGGACGACGATCTCGGGAATGCCGTGCCGGGAGGCCAGCAACGCCGTCTGGATCAGCGAGCGCAGGTGGCCGTGCACCCCGGCGTCCGACAGCAGGCCCACGACATGGACGCGCGGCTGGCCGGACAAGCCGGCCCAGACGTCGCTGCCGGCCCAGGTCCCGTCGTGGAAGGCGGCGTCGATGCGCGATAGGGTGGAGGGCATGACACAGCCAGCACCGATGGTCAGATGGCCAATTTCGGAGTTGCCGACCTGACCGGCGTCGAGCCCGACGGACGGGCCGGACGCGCCCAGCACGGCGTGCCCGTGTTCGGCCATCGCGCGGAACAGGGTCGGCATGGTCTCGGGCGTGACGGCGTTGCCGGGATGGGGCTCGGCGAGCCCCATCCCATCAAGAATGAGTAAAAGCGCTTTCATGGGAGGTTCCGGTGAACTGGGCTAGGCGGTGAGGGCGGGCGCCAGGGCGTGGTGCCGGCGGAAGCGTTCGAACTCGTTCCAGAATTCCGGGAACGACTTGGCGACGCATTTCGGATTGATGATCTCAATGCCGGGGTGGAGCAGGCCGGGAAGCGCGAAGGCCATGGCCACGCGGTGATCGTCGTAGGTCTCGATCCGCGCCGGCTTGATCGTCCCGCCGGGCAGCACGGTGATGAAGTCCGGCCCTTCCTCCGCATCGACGCCGAGGCGCCGCAACTCGGCCACCGACGCGTGGATGCGGTCGCATTCCTTGACGCGCAGGTTCGCGATGTTGTGGATGTGGGTGCGCCCCTGGGCCAGCCCGGCCACGGCGGCCAGCGTCAGCACGGTGTCCGGCATGTGGTCCATGTCCACCTCGACGCCCTTCAGGGCGGCCCCCTCCAGTTCGATGGTGTTGGCCCCGAAGGTGACGGACGCCCCCATGTCGGCGAGGATCCGGGCGAAGCCGACGTCGCCCTGGGCGGAATCGCGGCCGATGTTGGGGATGACGACGCGCGAGCGCGTCAGCGCGGCGGCGGCCAGGAAATAGGACATGCCCGACGCGTCGGCCTCGATGTCGATGCGGTCCTGTTGCGGACGGCCGGGCTCGACGACGAAGCTCTGGCCGCCGGTGGCGCGGGCGGCGATGCCGCTGGCGTTCAGCATCTGGAGCGTCATCTCGACATAGGGGCGGGAGACGAGCTTGTTCTCCACGGTGACGGTGACCGGCTCGCCGTCCTCCCGGGCGGCCAGGAGCAGCAGCGAACTCGTGAACTGGGAGGAGGTGGAGCCGTCGATGGTCCAGTGCCGACCGCTGGCCGTGGACCGGTGAACGCGGATCGGCAGGTGGTCGGGGCCGCGCAGGCATTCGTAGCGGACGCCGATCCGGTCGAAGGTCCGCAGCAGGTCGCCCATGGGGCGCTCCGACAGGCGGGGGTTGCCGGTGATCACCGTCGCCCCCTCGGCCAGCGAGGCGAAGGCGAGCAGAAAGCGCGCGGGCGTGCCGGCGCCGCCGACGTAGAGGTCCTGCGCCGGTGCGGTCAGCACCTCCTGCGACCGGGTCACGCGGTAGCCGTCCGCCGTCTTTTCGACCGACAGCCCGCCGAACTGGTCGAGGCAGTTGGCGAGATGGTCGGTGTCCTCACAGTGCAGGGCCCGGCGGATGTGCGTGACGCCCATCCGCTGCGCGGCGATGATCAGCGCGCGGTTGGTGAGGGATTTCGAACCGGGGATGTTGGCGACGAACGGCTCCGGGTTGGCGCCGTCCAGGGGGTGGATCACGTAGACCATGGTCTTTCTCCAGGCAAGGTTCGGGGGTTCGGCGGCGTCGGACGGACGCCGCCGTTCATATCTTCGGTGTGGGGGAGGGCGGCCGGACGCTCCGCTTAGCCGGTCAGCAGATGCGCCCGGAGATGTAGAGCTTGGTCAGCTCATCCTGGGGCGCCTCGAACACGCGCTGCGCCGGGCCGGTTTCGACCAGATAGCCGAAGCTGTCGCGGCACCAGAACAGGGCCACCTCGTCGCCGACGCGCTTGGCTTGGTTCAGGTTGTGCGTCACCATCACGATGGTCAGGCGCTGGCGCAGGCTGTGGATCAGATCCTCGATCACCCCAGTGGCAATGGGGTCGAGAGCGCTGCACGGCTCGTCCATCAGCAGCGCCTCGGGCTCCAGCACCAGGGCGCGGGCGATGCACAGCCGCTGCTGCTGGCCGCCGGACAGATGCAGCGCCGAGGCGTTCAGGCGGTCCTTCATCTCGCTCCACAGACCGACCGCGACCAGACTGGACTCGATCCGCCGCCCGATCTCCGCCGCGTCGCGCACGCCGTGCGCCTTCAGCGGCAGTTCGAGGTTGCGGCGGATCGACATGGGAAACGGGTTCGGCTTCTGGAAGATGTAGCCGATCCGCCGCCGCAGGGCGATGTCGTCTACGGACGGAGAGTGGATGTCCTGGGAGCCGATCATGATCCGCCCCTCGACGCAGCACCCTTCGAGCGAATCGGACAGGCGGTTCAGGCAGCAGAGGAACGTGCTCTTGCCGCAGCCGGACGGCCCAATGATCGCCGTGACCTTGCCCTTGGGCAGGCCGATCGACACCGACGACAGCACCGTCTTGCGCCCGTAATGGACCCCCAGGTCGGACACGCGCCAGAGGAGATCCCGCGCCTGCCCGTCGATCCGGGCGGGCCGGCAGGGCGGTTCCGGGAACTCTAGGTCCGGGCCGAGATGCCCATGACGCGTTTCAGCAAGCTGTGTATACATAACATGCCCCCATTGATCAGCATCAGCAGCAGCAGGAGGACGATGGACGCCCGGTAAGCCGCGGCGTCTCCGCCGGGCACGTTCAAGGAAAGGTCGAAGATGTGGACCGACAGCGCGCGGCCGGAGTCGAGGACCGAGGATGGCATCCGGTCCACGTAGCCGCTGGTGAAGATCAGCGCCGCCGTCTCCGCCACGGCCCGCCCGACCCCGAGCAGGACGCCGACCAGGACGCCGGGCGCGGCCACCGGCAGCAGGACCGTGACGATGGCGCGCGTCCGGGTGAGGCCGAGCGCCGCCGCGCCCATGCGGTAGGCGTTGGGAACGCCGCGAAGGCTTTGCTCGATGGTGCGGATCAGCACCGGCAGGATCATGCAGGCCAGGGTCAGCCCTCCGGAGAGGATGGAGAACCGCAGTCCCAGCAGCGAGCAGAAGAAGGCGCTGCCGAACAGGCCGAACACGATGGACGGGACGCCGGCCAGCACGTCGAGGCTGAGCCGGACGATGCGGGCGCCCGGGCTTCGGCGCGGCACGAACTCGGCCAGCAGCAGGGCGGCGCCGAGCGCGAGCGGGATGGCCACGGCGAGGCAGACGGACACGATCAGGAGCGTCGACACCAGAATCGGCCCGATGCCGCCCTGCCGGCCAGCCCGCCGGGGTGCTTCCACCAGATAGGACCAGGAGAGCTGGTCCAGCCCGTGGAGGAGCACGCCGCCGACGATCCACACGAAGATCGCGATGATCGTCAGGGGTGCCGCCCACACCAGCAGAAGGTGCCCGTCGAAGCGGAAGCGCGAGCGTTCAATCATGGATCGGCTCCGGCCCCAGCCATTCGGCGATGCACAGCACGACCAGGATGACGAGGGTGAGGAACAGGCCGCTGACGAACAGCGACGAGCGGTGCAGCCCCTCCGCGTACGGGATTTCCAGGGCGATGTTGGCGGCCAGCGTGCGGACCGGCGCGAACAGGCTTTCCGGAACCTGCACGATGTTGCCGCCGACCATCATGACCGCCATGGTCTCGCCGAGCGCCCGCCCGATCCCCAGCACGACGCTGGCGATCAGCCCCGACCGCGCGGCCGGGAAGGCGATGCGCACAACCGTCAGCCATTTCGGCAGGCCGAGCGCCTCGGCGCCCAGGATCAGGGAGCGCGGCACGCTCTGCAGGCTGGCGATGGCGACGAGACCGATCGTCGGCACGATCATGAGGCCGAGGACGAGGGTCGCCGACAGGACGCTGAAGCCGGGTGCCTTGATTGCCGCGACGATCGGCACCAGCGTCGTCAGCCCCCACAGGCCGAGGATGACCGACGGGATGCCGGCGAGAAGCTCCATCACCCCCCGGTAAAGGCCCGCGAGCCGGGGCGGGGCGTAGAAGCAGCAGAAGATCGCGGACAGGAAACCGAAGAGGGTGCCGAGGGCCACGGCGCCGCCGGCCACCAGAAAGGTCCCGGCGATCATCGGCGCCAAGTTGTACCGCTGGTTCGTCGGATGCCAGCTGGGGTCGTTCAGGAAGCGCAGCAGCTCGACGCCGCGCAGGGCCGGCAGGGCTTCGGTGGCGACGACGGCGACGACCACGGCGATGATGGAACTGGCCAGCCCGGCCACCCCCCACAACGTGCGGCGAAGCCGCACGTCGATGACGCCGTGCCGGCGCGGGGAATCAATGACCGACTGGAACATAGTAGAGATCCTTCACCAGATCGGTGACCTGATCCGACTGGGCGTAGGCGATGAATTCCTTCACGACGCCTTCGGGCGGCTTCCGGACGACGAGGTTCAAGTCGCGCACGAGCGGGAACCGCTTCTGCTTGACGGCGTCGATGGTCGCCTCGACGCCGTCCATCGGCAGCGGCTTGATGGGCACGCCGAGGCCGGCTTCGGTGACCGCCGAGCCGATCGAGACGTAGCCGATGGCGAGCGGATTGCCGGCGATGACCTTGATGGCTTCCTGGTTGTCGCCGACCACGACGGCGGCCTTCACGTCGGACGACTTGATGTCGAAGTGGGTGAGAAACAGTTCCAGGGTCGAGCGCCCCTCGGCCTTGTTTTCGACCACGATGGTGCCGCGTCCCGGCCCGATTTCCGACCAATCGCGGACCTTGCCCGTGAAGATGTCGATGATCTGCTGGCGCGTGAGCGTCTGGACCGGGTTGCTCTTGTGCAGGATGAAGGCGACGCCGTCGTAGGCGAGCGTGAACGCCGTCAGATCCCGCTCGCTGTCGGTCAGCGGGCGCGAGACCATGCCGATGTCGGCCAGACCGGCGCGCGCGTCCCGCACGCCGCGCGAGGACCCCCCCGTCTGCACGTCGATGCGCACATTGGGGTGGGTTTCCTCGAACCGCTTGCCGATCTCCGCCATCAGGGGGGCAACCGTGCTCGCCCCGGTCAGCACGATGGTTTCGGCCGCATGGGCCGAAGCCGCGACGGAGAGAAGCGCCATCACGGACAGCGCCAGGAAGCTTCGGCCTTTTCGAAAGGGGAAGGATATCGCTCGGATCATGCGTTCAATCCTGCGCAAAATTGTCGGGTGCGGTACGGTATGTCGTTGCGCCGGCAACCTTTGTGCGGCGCAATAATACGATATTTCTAGGCAACTGGTT
>JAEZID010000020.1 GCA_023416195.1 Pseudomonadota bacterium
GCTCGCCGCGCTGGAGCGCATGCTGGCGGCGCTCGACGGCCTCACCCACGCGTTGACCCGGCAGCGCGACACGCTCGCCGCCGCGGCCGAGGGCCGTAGCGACCCCCACACGGCGCGCCAGCGCGCCGCCGCCGCCTACGGGCGCGGGGCCGCGCCGGGCACGCTTCCCGACCCCCTGCCCGAAAAGTCGTCCTGAGCCATGGACATCGACCAGTACGTACGCTTCACCGTCGCCCTGCTGTTCGTCCTCGTGCTGATCATGCTGGTGGCGTGGGTGATGCGCCGCATCGGGTTCGGCGGCATGGTCGCCACGCCCGCGCGGCAGCGCCGCCTGGGCATCGTCGAGGTGCTGCCGCTGGACGCCAAGCGCCGGCTGGTGCTGGTACGCCGCGACGACCAGGAACATCTGCTGCTGCTGAGCGCGCTGGGCGACGTGGTGGTCGAACAGGGGGCCAAGGCCGGCTTCCGCAGCGCCATGACCGAGGCCGCCGCGCCGCAGGAGACCAAGCCGTGAGTGTGGGAAAACGCGTGGGTCTGGCCGGGCTGCTGGCGCTGGGCATCGGCATCGCGGGCGCGCTGGCCGCCGGGCCGGCGCTGGCGCAGAGCATGACCTTCGACCTGGGCGACGCCGGGGGCTCCGCCACGGGGCGCATCGTCCAGATGATCGCGCTGATCACGGTGCTGTCGCTGGCGCCGTCGATCCTGATCATGATGACCGCCTTCACGCGCATCGTCATCGTGCTGTCGTTCCTGCGCTCGGCGCTGGGCGTGCAGCAGGTGCCGCCGAACACGGTGATGATGTCGCTGGCGATGTTCCTGACCTTCTTCGTCATGGCCCCGGTGTTCGAGCGGGCCTACACCCAGGGCATTCAGCCGCTGATCAACCAGGACATCGACGAGATGGAGGCGGTCCGCCGCACGGCCGCGCCTTTGCGCGAGTTCATGCTGCGGCACACCGGCGAAAAGGACCTGCGCCTGTTCATGGACATGGCGCGCATCGAGAACGTCACCGAGCCGTCCCAGACCCCGATGCACGTTCTGGTGCCGGCCTTCATGATTTCCGAGATCAAGCGGGCGTTCGAGATCGGGTTCCTGCTGTTCCTGCCCTTCCTGATCATCGACATGGTGGTGGCGTCGATCCTGATGTCGATGGGCATGATGATGCTGCCGCCGACCATGGTGGCGATTCCGTTCAAGATCATCTTCTTCGTGCTGGTGGACGGCTGGTATCTGATCGCCGGGTCGCTGGCGCGCAGTTTCGGCACGCTGTAGGCGAATCCCGCGCGGATCGTCGCAGGTAAAACGGTCCCGGGACGGGGGCTGCACGTTCGGCTGGCATTGCACGATGGAAGGGCGTATGAGGGTCGGTGAGGAGCGCCCGAACCGACCGGCGCGGCCCAGTGTGCATTGAGGCTTCTTCGTCCCCCGCTCGGACCCTTTCCGGACCTCACCCAGCCCCCACATGTCAGAATCGACCCTGAAAGCCGCGGCGCCCGACACGGGCAAGATGGCGGCGCTCACGCTCGGCGCGCTCGGCGTCGTCTATGGCGACATCGGCACGAGCCCCCTGTACACGCTGCGCGAATGCTTTTCGCCGGAACACGGGCTGGCGCTTACGCCGGCCAACATCATGGGCATCATGTCCCTGGTGTTCTGGGCGCTGATCCTCGTGGTCACCGTCAAGTACGTGCTGTTCGTCATGCGGGCGGACAACAAGGGCGAAGGCGGCATCCTGGCCCTGCTGGCGCTGGCCACCAACAGCCGGCCGGACGCCAGCGGACGCCTGTCCGGCCTGATGGCGCTGGGCCTGTTCGGCGCGGCGCTGTTCTACGGCGATGGCATGATCACGCCGGCCGTCTCGGTGCTGTCGGCGGTGGAGGGGCTGGAGGTCGCGCAGCCGTCGCTGGAATCGGTCGTGGTGCCGGTGACCATCGTCATTCTGATCGTGCTGTTCGCCATCCAGAGCCACGGCACCGCCAAGGTCGGCACGCTGTTCGGCCCGATCATGATCACGTGGTTCGTCACGCTGGGCGTGGTCGGTCTGGTCGAGGTGGTGAAGGAGCCGCAGATCCTGGCGGCGCTCGATCCGCGTTACGCCGTGGCATTCTTCCAATCGAACGGCTGGATCGGCTTCCTGGTGCTGGGCGCCGTCGTGCTGGCCGTGACCGGCGGCGAGGCGCTGTACGCCGACATGGGCCATTTCGGACGACGCCCGATCAAGATCGCGTGGCTGGCCGTCGTGCTGCCCTCGCTTCTGCTGAACTATCTGGGCCAGTGCGCGCTGCTGCTGACCGAGCCGGATGCGGTGCGCAGCCCCTTCTACCTGCTGGTGCCGGACTGGGGCCTGTATCCCATGATCCTGCTGGCGACCTGCGCGGCGGTGATCGCGTCCCAGGCGGTGATCTCCGGCGTGTTCTCGCTGACCCGGCAGGCGGTGCAGCTGGGCCTGTGCCCGCGCCTGGACATCCGCCACACCTCCAGCGAGGAGGGCGGGCAGATCTACATTCCGCGCGCCAACTGGGGCCTGCTGTTCGCCGTGATCGGGCTGGTGGTGTGGTTCCAGTCCTCCAGCAGGCTGGCGACCGCCTACGGCATCGCCGTGACGGGCGACATGGTCATCACCACCATCCTGGCGCTGGTCGTCGCGCACCGCCGCTGGAACTGGAGTCTGCCGGTGTGCCTGACGGTGGGCGCGCTGTTCCTGAGCGTCGATCTGTCGCTGTTCTTCGCCAACGCGGTGAAGATCCCGCACGGCGGCTGGGTGCCGCTGGTCATCGCGGCGGTGACGCTTGGGCTGATGTCCACGTGGCGACGCGGGCGCGCCGTGCTGGCCCGCCGGCTGGCCGAGGATTCGCTGCCGCTGGACAGCTTCATCAAGCGGCACGCCAAATCGGGCGAAATCCAGCGCGTGAAGGGCACGGCGGTCTTCATGACCTCCAGCGCCGACACGGTGCCGATCGCGCTGCTGCACAATCTGAAGCACAATCAGGTGATGCACGAGCGCGTGGTCTTCCTGACCGTGCTGGTCGAGGACGTGCCGCGCGTGCCCGCCAAGGACCGCGTGCTGGTCGAGGGGCTGGCGGAGGGCTTCTACCGGCTGACGGTGCGCTACGGCTTCTCGCAGGAGCCGAACATTCCCAAGGCGCTGCGGCTGTGCAAGGCGTTCGGGCTGGAGTTCGACGTGATGTCCACCTCCTTCTTCCTGGGCCGCGAGACACTGATCCCGCGCATCAACCCGCAGATGGCGCAGTGGCGCGAGAAGCTGTTCGTCGTCATGTCCCGCACGGCGGTCAGCGCCACGGACTTCTTCAAGATCCCGCCGAACCGCGTGGTGGAATTGGGCACGCAAGTGCAGCTCTGAACGAAAAAGCCCCTCTCCGATGGAGAGGGGCTTTTTTTGCGCTCAATTCACGGCCGCGGTGCCGGGCTTGGCGGCGCTTTGCTTGCCGCGATAGTTCTTCAGGAATTTCTGGAACACGTCCACCTCCGCCACGCGGGAGCGGACGGTGTTCACGTCGATGAGCCCGAGCGCCTGTTCGGGGCGGGTCAGCACGCGGAAGGCGTCGGCGTCGGGGCCGGCGGCCATGGCGGGGCCGAACTCCTTGCGCAGCAGATTCAGGGCGGTGCCGTCGCCGGACAGGGCCAGCGCCACGGCGCGGTTCAACACGAGCTGCGACGTGCCGGGGTCGATGGGCTGGTTGCCGGCGGGAACCGGGCCGATGACCTTGTTGAGGGCGAAGGCCGCCGCCTCCCACTTCTGGGCGCGCCACGCGATATCGACGCGCAGCAGGTTGGCCGGCTTGCTGTCGTCTTGGGCGAGCAGAAGCAGCGCCTCGTCGCCACGGCCGAGTTCGGCCAGCGCCTTGGCCTGCATCAGGCGGCGTTCGGCGGCGAGGTCGGCGGGAATGTTCGGGATGTTGGACAACTCCAGCGCCTGAAGGGCCTGCTCCGGCTTGTTGTCGAGCAGGCGGACCGACGCGAGCCGCGTGCCGATCCGGGCCTTCTCCAGGCCGGACAGGCGGTATTCCACCTGATGCTGCAACAGATCGGAGGCACGGTTCAGCAGGTCGATGGCGATCAGCCGTTCGGCGAGCTGGCGGATCATCTCGTCGCCCGCCTCCCCCACCGGGGTCAGCTCGCGGAACTGGTCGTAGAGCTGGAGCGCGTCGAGGGTGGACAGGCGTTGCGCCCCGTCCTTGTAGAGGTCGGCGAAGATGCGCGACATCTCGCGCGTGATGGCCTCGGCGCGCGGCGTGTCGGCGACCAGCGCGGCCGTCTCCTTCATGGCGTTGAAGCCTTCGGCGTACTGGCCGGCGGCGATCAGCACCTCGCCCATGCGCTGGCGGATCTGCATTTCCAGGTCGTCGCCGCGCCAGGTGAAGGTCAGGCCGGCCAGCTGCTCGGCGGCGGCGGGCGGGGACATGCGCCCCTCCGCCAGTTCCAGATTCACCAGCGCGAGGCCGGCCTTGGCGCGGTAATAGCGGTCGAGGCTGTTGAAGGACGCCTTCAGCTGCTCCAGCGCGCGGTCGGGCTCGCCGTTCTGGGCGTAGTAGAGGCCGCGCAGATATTGCAGGTCGGGGCGTTCCTCCGCCTCCAGGCCGCCACGCTCGATCACGCGGTCGAGGATGCGCTTGGCGAAGGCCGGGTCGCGCATTTCCAACGCCGCCTCACCGGCCTTGAGGCCCAGCCTGGCGAGGATCGGGTCGGGGTAGGAATGCAGGATCGAACCGCCGGCCTTGAAGCCGGCGTGGGCGGCCGGCCAGTCGCCCTTTTCGCCGGCGATGGCGGCGCGCCAGAGCGCGGCCTCCGCGTTGTTGGCGAGGTTGGGGTGGCCGAGATCCTCGGCGGCGGCGTCGAAATTGCCGGTCAGCACGCGGGAGGCGCCGCGCAGGGCGCGGAATTCCGGCCAGCCCTCCAGGTCCGGCTGGCCCTGCTGGAGCACGTCGAGCATGCCCAGCGCCTCCTGCCCGAAGCCGTTGGCGAAGTAGAAGCGGGCGAGGTCGAGCTGGGCCTTCGGCCGCTCCGAATCCGGGGCGTTGACGATGGCCAGCTGAAGATTCTGCCGGTTCTCGGTGTAGCGGTCGAGATCGCCGCGCTTCCAGGCCGGCAGATCGAACAGGCGCTTGCCTTGCGGGGGCGGCTTCGGGTCGGAAGGGGCCAGCGAGGCGGAGGCGCTGCCGGGTACGGGCTGCGGGGCGGCGGCGACCTGCTGCGCCGGCGGCGGGCCGGGCTGGCGGTTGCCGGCGTCGGCCATGGGCGACAGGTGCAGGCCGCCGGCCGTGGTCAGCTCGACACCCTCCTTCACGGGGCGGACGGTGACGCTGTCCGAGATCGGGCGCACGACGATGCCCTGGTAGGACGGCATCACCTCCAGATCGGCGTAGCGGCGCGAGTCGGCGATGGCGTTGCCGGGCGACGGCAGCGGCACGATCTGAAGCCGGTCGCCGACGTCCGGGTCGGAAATGGTGACGACCGACGCCGCGTCGGGCGCGCGCACCACGAGGCGGGCGCCGAGCAGGAAGTCGGGTTCCGCGTCGATGCGCAGGTCGGCGGGCGGCGTGCCGGTCAGGCGCGTGGTCGGCGTGATGCGCCAGATGGTGCCCTGGCGTTCGATGTTCGGCCAGATCATCTGGCCGATCTTGGTGCGGAAGGCGCTGCCGCCGGTGGCCGGCACGGGCTCGATCGCGCCCAGCATCTCCGAACCGGCGCCCATGGCCTTGCCGGCGCCGATGGGCAGCGGCTTGTCGAAGACGATGTAGAGCTGGCCGGCGCGCGGGTAGACGGCGACGGAGGCCGGGCCGCCCGTGTCGAAGACCAGCGAGGGGCCTTGGGCCGCGGCCGTGGGC
>JAEZID010000154.1 GCA_023416195.1 Pseudomonadota bacterium
CTCAATGATCCGGAACCTCATTTCAGAGGCTCCGAGAAAATGCTCACAGTTTTTTTTAATATGTCTCGTTCCATGCGGACGCGGTCCAGTTCGCGCTTCAGGCGCGCGATCTCCGCCGATTGGTCGCAGGGGGGCCGGCGCTTGCTTGGTGGGGAGCTGTGCCGGCCCCCCTGGCCCGGAAACGCGCCGCCGCCACGTGCGCAGCATCGACGCCTGGATGCCCAAGTCCTTGGCGACGTGTTCCAGGGGCCGGCCACTGCTTTCCAACAGGGCCACGGCCTCCCGCTTGAACTCCTCCGTGAAGAAGCGCCGTTTCGTCGTCATGTCCACCTCTCCGCTCCCCGCGGGAGCTTAACAAAGGTGTCCACCAATCCGGAGGAGGCTCACTCCTGCGCTGCCTGAACGTGCTGGAGAGATGCCGAGCAAGGGGCGCCTGATCCTCGACGGGGAGGCCGTCGGCAAGCCGGCAGCCGGCGGCGCCACCCGCTACCGCGAGGCGGAGCTGAACCGTCTGCGCACGCTTGTCGGGATGGTCTTCCAGCAGTTCAACCTGTTCCCGCACATGACCGTGCTGGAGA
This sequence comes from Pseudomonadota bacterium, assembly GCA_023416195.1. Lineage (GTDB taxonomy): Bacteria > Pseudomonadota > Alphaproteobacteria > Azospirillales > Azospirillaceae > Azospirillum. The sequence goes on from JAEZID010000154.1 coordinate 579, forward strand.
ATGTGATGGAGGGACCGCTGTTCGTGCCGGGCCGGCGGAAGGCCGAAGCACGGGAGACGGCGTTACGGCATCTGGAGCGGGTCGGCCTCGGCGGGAAGGTGGACGCCTATCCGGCCCGCCTGTCCGGCGGCCAGCAGCAGCGCGTCGCCATCGCCCGCGCCCTGGCCATGGAGCCGGAGGTGCTGTTGTTCGACGAACCGACCTCGTCCCTCGATCCGGAACTGGTGGGGAAGGTGCTCGGCGTCATCAATGACCTGTCGGACGACGGGCGGACGATGCTGCGCCTGCCGCTCGCGGACTGGTACGTCGGAAAGGCGGAGGTCGACGGCGCCCGCACGGCCCTGGCCGCTCGCGTGACGGCGACCGTCGATCGCGAGATCGATGGGTTGATGAGCGGCGAGACTCGCCGGCCCGCCGGACAGGTGCGGGTGCTGGCCCGCGGCCGTTGGCTGGAGGGACCGCGGCTGTCCCATCCGCGCGGCGGCCGCGAACGTCCGATGGATGAGGCGGCGGTGATCGCGAAGTTCCGCGCCAACGCCGCCCGCGCGCTGCCCGAACCGGCGATGGACCGGCTCCAGTCCAGGGTTCTGACCATCGGCAGCGTCGAGGACGCGGCCTGTCTTCTGCGAGATTGCGCGGCAAGCCGATCAGCGGGGTGACGCCAGCGGCACGCTCACCGCCGCAGCCGGCATTCCAGCCACAGGCTGTACCGGGACGCGGCGACGCAGACCGTCAGATAGATCAACGCCACGAGGCCGAAGGCCTCGTCGTAGAAGCCGAGCCATGCCGGGTCCTTGGCCGCGGTGCGCGCGGTGTGCAACAGGTCGAACAGGCCGATGACGATGATCAGCGTGGTGTCCTGGAACAGGCCGATCGCCAGATTGACGATGGAGGGGATCACTGTCCGCAGCGCCTGCGGCAGGATCACCAGCCGCATGGCTTGCCAATAGCCGAGTCCCAGGGCCTGGGCGGCCTCGTGCTGGCCGTCCGGAATTGCCTGGAGGCCGGCGCGGATGATCTCGGCCAGATAGGCGGAGACAAACAGGATGATGGCGATCTGCGCCCGCAGCAGCTTGTCGATGGCCGAACCGGCGGGCAGCATCAGCGGCAGCAGCAGGGTCGCGACATAGAGCACCGCGATCAGCGGCACGCCGCGGGTCACCTCAATGAACAGGATGGCCAGCGTCCGCACCCCGCCCATGCGGCTGCGCCGTGCGAGCGCCAACAGCACCGCCAGGGGAAAGGCCCCGACCAGACCGGCCGCCGCGAGCAGCAGGCTGACCGGCAGGCCGCTCCAGCGATCGGTCGGCACCGCCGGTCCGCCCGGTTCGCCGGTCAGCAGCAGCACCGCGACCGCGAGCCCGCAGACCCAGAGCCCCAGCGTCGTCCGCCGCCAAAACAGCGGCATGCCGCTGACGACGGCGAGCGCCAGCAGGATGGCGCTGGCAACCGCCGGACGCCAGTGCCGGTCGTGGTCATAGAAGCCGAAGAGGATGTAGCGCAGCTTCTCGCCGATGAACGCCCAGCAGGCGCCGGCCGCGTCGGCGCAGCGGTCGGCCGGGCCGACCCACACCGCGTCCAGGAGGGTCCAGCGCAGCAGCGGCGGTACCGCCCAGGCGAGCAGGACGAGACAGGCAAGTGTTACCGCGGCGTTCAGCGGGGTGCCGAACAGGCCGGTCCGCAGCCGCCGCCAGCGCGGCAGGGATCGGTTCGCCGGCGGAGCGGCTTCCAGCACGCCGTCGGTCATCGCCATCCCCGGATCGCCAGCCGGTGGTTGTACAGGTTCATCGCCGCCGACACCGCGAGGTTCACCGTCAGATAGGCGCCCATCATGATCGCCATGGTTTCCAGCACCTGTCCCGTCTGATTGGCACTGGTGTTGATGACGCTGACCAGATCCGGGAAGCCGATCGCGACGGCGAGGCTCGAATTCTTGGTCAGATTGAGATAGCTGGAGGTCAGCAGCGGCACGATCACCCGCATGGCCTGGGGCAGCACCACCAGCCGCATGATCCGGCCGCGCGTCAGACCGAGGGCGCGGGCCGCCTCCCATTGTCCGGCCGGCACCGCCTGGATTCCACCGCGCACGATCTCCGCGATCACGGCGGCGGCGTTGACGACCAGCCCGACTAGCAAGGCCGAGAATTCCGGGGACACCGTCGCCCCGCCGCTGAAGTTGAATCCCGACAGTTCCGGAACCTCGACCCGCAACGGCACGCCCGACGCCAGCAGCAGGGCGACGGGCAGGCCGCAGGCCACCGCCGCGACCGCCACCCCCGGCACGGCGCTCCCCGGTGCGGCCCCTCGGCGTCCGGCACGCCGGTGCAGCGCGGTCCCGGCGAGGGCGAGCGCGGCCGCGAGGACGACCGCGGCGAGCACCCATCCCGGCGCCCGGCCGTCGGCGAAGGCCGGCAACTGGATGCCGCGGTTGCATAGGAAGACGCCGGGCAACGGGTTGAGCGCCTGGCGTGGGGCCGGAAGGGCCTGAAAGGAGGCGCTCCAGAAGAACAGCTGCAACAGCAGCGGGGTGCTGCGGATCAGCTCGACATAGAGCTGGACCAGTCCGGACAGCAGCGCGTTGCCCGACAGCCGCGCCACCCCGAGTAGCACGCCCAGGACGGTCGCCGCCAAACAGCCGACCGCCGCGACCTTGACGGTGTTCAGCAGCCCGGCCAGCAGGGCCAGGGCGTAGCTGTCCTGCGGCTGATAATCGATCGGCGCCTCCCCGATCTCGAATCCGGCCGGGTGTTCGAGGAAGGCGAAGCCCGGCGTGATGCCGAAGCGCTCCATGTTCGCCAGTGTGTTGGACCCGAGAAGGAACCCGCCGAGCACGACCAGCGCCAGGATGGCTGCCTGAAGGACGCTGCGGCCACCCCACCACAGGGTGACCGCGGCAAGGGGGGCGGAGCGCACCGGGCCGCTCAGCGGAAGGGCGGGGCGTAGAGAAGCCCGCCCCGGGTCCACAGCGTGTTGTGGCCGCGATCCAGCCCGACCTTGGTCGCCCTTCCGACGTTGCGCTCGAAGATCTCGCCGTAATTGCCCACGGTCTTGATGATGGTGTAGGCGAATTTCGGGTCGAGCCTGGCGGCCTCGCCCAGGCTGGGATCGACGCCCAGGAAGCGGCGGATCGCCGGATCGCCGCTGGTCAGGAAGCTGTCGACGTTGGCCTGGGTGATCCCCAGCTCCTCCGCCTGGATGGTGGCGTAGACCGCCCAGTTGACGATCTCCAGCCATTGGTCGTCGCCGTAGCGGATGGCCGGGGCGAGAGGCTCCTTGGAGATGCGTTCCGGCAGCAGGACATAGTCGTCCGGCTTCGGCAACTGGGTGCGGGTGATCGCCAAATCGGAGGCGTCCTGGGTCAGCACGTCGCAGCGGCCGCTGGCGAAGGCTTTCTGATTCTCGGCAGTTTCCTCGATCACCACCGGTTTGAAGGCGATCCCGTTCTGCCGGAAGAAGTCTGTGATGTTGAGCTCGCCCGTGGTTCCGGTCTGGACGCAGACGGTGGCGCCGTTCAGGTCCTTGCCCTTGCTCACCCCCAGCTTTTTCGGCACCAGCAGGCCCTGGCCGTCATAGAAGACCACCGGACCGAAATGGAAACCCAGCTTGGTGGCGCGGGTGAAGGTCTGGGTCACCCCCGACAACAGGATGTCGAATTCGCCCGATTGCAGCGCGGGCAGGCGTTGCTGCGGCGAGGAGGAGATGAACTGGACCTTGTCCGGGTCGTTGAACACTGCGATGGACAGCGCCCGTCCGAAATCGACGAAGAAGCCCTGCCAGCGGCCGTTGCTGTCGGGCGCGAAGAAGCCGGGCTGGGTGCCTACGCCGACCTTGATGCTGCCGCGCGCCTTGATCGCGTCGAGCGTCGGGCCAGCTGCGGCGGTGCCGGTCGTGGCGAGCCCGATGGCGAGGCCGAGTGCCCCGGTGATCAGAGCGCGGGCCAACAAGCCGCGTCGCGCGGTCGGACGTGAAGGGGAAGGGGATTGCGAAGGAGTGTGCATGGTGGTTTCCCGCAATGATCTTTGTTGTTTTGCGCAAGGAACCGGGGCGACGCGTCGGAATTGGAACCCGGCGAGCGGCCGTGGTGTCAGGATGTCGGTTCCCGGGGCGCCTCGGGCCGCCGATTGGCCAGGACCGGACAGCGCTTATTCCCTATTTTTGTTGTAGGAAAATATAGCTGTCAACGAAATTGTTGAACATAATAAAATAGCAAAAATAATATGCATGAAATTCGATTTCAGATGCCAGAAACCCATAAAATATGTAGACAATGAGCGACCGACGGGCAATGATGGCTGGGAACCACGGCTTCCGCGGGGTGTCGGCACCCCGGTGACGCCGCCCCGCCATTGCCCTGGAAAGACGTCATGGCCACTCCCTCCCGACGGCCTGTCCGGCCTCCGCTTCCGCAGCGTCCGTCTCTGGAACGGTCTGGGTTCCGCTTCCCGAAGCCATGGGGATCTGTGCCGGAGCGGAGTGCCAGGCTTTCCACGCTCCGGCCGGCGGACTCTGGGCGCAGATGCGCGGCGCTTGGCTGAAGGCCCGCCGCACCGGCTGAGCGTACCGTTCCCGAATCCACGGCGCCCGATCCTTCCGTTCGCTGCACGCAAGCGGGCGTTCCCGAACGCATGTCCGCAAAGGAGACCCTTGTGACCACGACCTCCTCTCCGGCCGACCGGCCGCCGCTGCCGCTTCTCAATCTCGCACGCCTGGATGGCGGCGCCGCCGATCGCACCCTGTTCCTCTCGGACCTGCGCGCGGCCATTCGCCGCTTCGGCGCCTTCTACGTGACCGGACACGGGGTCGATGCGGCCTTCCTAGACGCGGTCTTCGACCTGTCGCGCGCTTTCTTCACCCTGCCGGAGCGCGACAAGCTGTCCATCGAGATGGTCAACTCGCCCCATTTCCGCGGCTACACCCGCGCCGGCTGGGAGCGGACCCGCGGCCGCGCCGACTGGCGCGAGCAGCTGGACGTCGGGTCCGAGCGGGAGGCCCTGCCCTGGGGGCCTGGTTCGCCGCCCTGGGTCCGCCTGCAGGGTCCCAACCAATGGCCGGACACCCTGCCGGACCTGCGCCCGGCGGTGCTGCGCCTGCAGGAGGAGCTGACGACGCTGTCGCGGCGCCTGCTGTCGGCCGTGGCGGTCGCCCTGCGCCTGCCGGAGGACGCCTTCGCGCCGATCCTCACCGACCGGCCGACCCAGCTCATCAAGCTGATCCGCTATCCGGGCCATGACGCCATCGCGCCCGATGATGGCGCATCCAACGACGGGGAGGGGCAGGGCGTCGGGCCGCACAAGGACAGCGGCCTGCTGACCCTGGTTCTCCAGCACCGCCAGAGCGGCTTGCAGGTCGAGACGGACGGGGGCTGGGCCGATGTCCCACCGGTTCCCGGCACCTTCGTCGTCAACGCCGGCGAACTGCTGGAACTGGCGACCAACGGCTACTTCCGCGCCGCGGTGCATCGGGTGGTGACGCCGCCGGCGGGGGTGGACCGGCTGTCGACCGCCTTCTTCCTGGGGGCCGGGCTGGACGTCCGCGTGCCGGTGCTGCCGTTGCCGGACGATCTGGCCGCCGAGGCGCGCGGGCCGGAGCAGGACCCGCAGAATCCCCTGTTCGCGTCGGTCGGCGAGAACACGTTGAAAAGCCGCCCGCGCTCCCACCCCGACGTGGCGCAGCGTCATTACGCCGATCTCGTCGGCATCCCCGCCTGACCGCCGTCCAACCTCCGAATTTCCGAAGAGGGAGCACTCCCGATGACCGACCGTTCGCCGCGTTTCGAAACCCTGGCCATCCATGGCGGCGCCTTCCGTGCCGATCCCGTCAACGGGTCCGTCGCGGTGCCGATCCACCAGACGACCTCCTACCAGTTCCAGGACACCGCCCACGCCCAGCGCCTGTTCGCGCTTGAGGAGCTGGGCAACATCTACAGCCGCGTCACCAACCCGACGGTCGATGCGCTGGAGCAGCGGCTCGCCGTTCTGGAGGGCGGGGCGGCGGCGGTGGCGGTCGCGTCCGGCCAGGCGGCATCCTTCTATTCGGTGCTGAATCTGGCGCAGGCCGGCGACAACATCGTCACCTCGACCGACCTTTATGGCGGCACCTGGAACCTGTTCGCCAACACGCTGAAGCAGGTCGGCATCGAGGCACGCTTCGTCGATCCGGCCGACCCGGAGAATTTCCGCCGCGCCACCGACGACCGCACCCGCGCCTACTACGCCGAGACGCTGCCGAACCCGAAGCTGAACGTCTTCCCGATCCGCGAGGTCGCCGACATCGGCCTGGAACTCGGCGTGCCGCTGATCGTGGACAACACGGCGGCCCCGCTGACCGTGCGGCCCTTCGAGCATGGCGCGGCGGTGACGCTCTATTCGGCGACCAAATACATCGGCGGCCACGGCACCACCATCGGCGGCGTCCTGATCGACGGCGGCACCTTCCCGTGGGAGGCCCACGCCGCCCGCTTCCCGCTGCTGACCCAGCCCGACCCCAGCTATCACGGCGCCATCTGGACGGAGGCGGCCAAGCCGCTCGGCCCCATCGCCTACGCGCTGCGCGCCCGCGTCACCCTGCTGCGCGACATCGGCGCGGCGCTCAGCGCGCAGTCGGCCTTCCAGCTGATCCAGGGCCTGGAGACGCTGCCCCTGCGCGTCCGCCAGCACAACGCCAACGCCATCCTCGTGGCGAATTACCTGAAGGCGCACGCGAAGGTGACGTCGGTCATCTTCCCTGGCCTTCAGGAGGGTGAGGCCCGGCGCCGGGCGGACGCCTACCTGAAGGGCGGCTACGGCGGGCTGGTCGGATTCGAGTTGGCCGGCGGTGCGGAGGCGGGACGGCGGTTCATCGACGCGCTGAAGCTGTTCTACCACGTCGCCAACATCGGCGACGCGCGGTCGCTCGCCATCCACCCGGCCACCACCACCCATTCCCAGCTGTCCCCGGACGACCAGCGCGCCAGCGGCGTGACGCCCGGCTATGTCCGCCTGTCCATCGGCTTCGAGCATGCGGACGACATCATCGCCGACTTGGAGCTGGCGCTGGCGGAAGCGTGAGGGTCGCCGTCCGATAAACCACAGAACGCGCGGATCACGGCCGGCACGTCCCTTCATCGGGCGTGCCGGCCGAAATTTTTACAGGCGTGCATATTTCTGTATGCGCACAAACGCTACTGTGTAAGTATGTTTATTGTCACATAAAGCGAAATAGAGATGTGAAATATCGGTTTCGGACCCGCCGCAGACGTTCAGCCCGCCGCTTCGTCCGCACGACCGATCAGCCCCGGAGGTTTCCGATGGCCAACGCGCCCGGCGCTCCCGCCAACCCATCCGCTTCATCTCTCGAATTCGACGCTGACGTCCTCGTTCTGGGCGGCGGCCCCGCCGGTACCTGGGCGGCCATCGCCGCCGCAACCGCCGGTGCCCGCACCATCCTGGCCGACGAGGGCTTCTGCGGCACGTCCGGCGCCACCGCGGCGTCGGGAACCACGCTGTGGTACGTCGACCCCGACCCGGCCAAGCGCGCGGCGGCCAAGGCGGCGCGCGAGGGGCTCGGGGGTCATCTGGCCGATCACGGCTGGATGGTCCGCGTGCTCGACCGTAGCCATGCGGCGGTCGGGCAGCTTGCCGACTTGGGCTATCCCTTTCCGCGCGACGCCGACGGGCAGGATCGCCGCGTGTCGGTGCAGGGGCCGGAATACATGCGGCTGATGCGCCGCCGGGTGAAACAGGCCGGCGTGACCATCCTCGACCATTGCCCGGCGCTGGAGCTGCTGGTTGATGACGGCGGCGCCGTGGCCGGCGCGGCCGGTGTGCGGCGGCAGAAGGGAGGCGGCTGGGCCGTCCGGGCGAAGGCGGTGGTCATCGCCACCGGCGGCTGCGCCTTCCTCAGCAAGGCGCTCAGCTGCGACGTGCTGACTGGCGACGGTCTGCTGATGGCGGCGGAGGCCGGGGCCGACCTGTCGGGGATGGAGTTCTCCAACGCCTACGCCATCGCCCCGGCCTTCGGGTCGGTGACCAAGACCTTGCTCTATCAGTGGGCCAGCTTCACGCGGGTGGACGGCGAGGTCATTCCGGACGCCGCGTCCAAGGGGGGCCGTTCGGTCATCGCGCGGGTCCTGGCGACCGAGCCGGTCTACGCCCGCCTCGACCATGCCGCCCTCGATCCGGCGCCGCTCCATCCCGATCCGCCCGGTGTCCAACGGCAGCTGGCCGCATGATCGAGCTGATCAGTCCGACCCGCTGCACCGGCGGCAACATCTGCGTCGCCATCGCCTGGCAGTCCGATTGCCAGACCTGCTTCCTATACGAAGCCCATTGCCCCGACGACGCCCTCTATGTCGCCCCCGACGCCGAGGCGGTGACCGGAATCGCCGAGGAGGCGGTGGCCGCCGCCGGCCTCTTCGGCAGCTACCGCCGCGTCATCGGCTGGAGCATGGGCCATCGCGACAACCGTTCCACCGACCAGACCTTCCGGCTGCTGGCACCCCATTGAGCGCCCGGCCGCCCTGACAGGAGTTCTCCAACCATGAGCGTGTTCGATCCTTCCACTATGCGCCTCAGCCGCCGCCGCCTGCTGGCGGGCGCGGCGGTGACCGCCGGCGCCTTGGCCGCCGCGCCGATGTGGGC
>JAEZID010000168.1 GCA_023416195.1 Pseudomonadota bacterium
ATCCCCGTTGCGCTGGATCCTGGCCGCGTGCGCATGGCGCTCGCGGGGCGAGGGCCTTTGGCCCACAGGCGGTTGGCCCAGCTTCTGGACGGCGGCGCCCGGCCGGCGGTTTATGCGCCGGACCCGGACGAGGATTTCACAGCTTTGGCCGGGGATCGTCTGGTACGGTCCCTTCCCTGCCCCGACGATCTGGCGGGGGTGCGGGTGCTGTTCGTCGTCGGGCTGCCCCCGGATGTGGCCGAGAGGTTGGCAACGCAGGCGCGAGAGCTGGGCATCCTGGTGAATGTGGAGGACGTCGTTCCCTTGTGTGATTTCCACGCCCCCAGTGTGGTCCGTCGCGGCGACCTTCTGCTGGCCGTCTCCACCGGCGGCAAGAGCCCGGCGCTGGCGCAGATGGTGCGCGAACGGCTGGAGGCGCTGTTCACAGCGTCCTGGGCGGAGCGGATCGCGGAAATCGCGGCGTTGCGCGACCGGCTGCGGGCGGAGGGCGCCAGGGGAGCCGAGGTGATCCGGGCTACGCGCGACTTCATCACCGGAAAGGGCTGGCTGCCATGACCGTTCCCTTCGCCGCGAAGCTTCCGGCGTTCGAGCCGGGGACCGTGTGGCTGGCCGGGGCTGGTCCGGGCGATCCGGGGCTGCTGACCCTGCTGGCCGCCAAGGCGCTGGCCGAGGCCGACGCCATCGTGCACGACGCGCTGGTCGGCGCCGGCATCCTGGACATGGCGAACCCCGACGCGGCGTTGATCGACCTCGGCAAGCGGGCCGGTCGCCCCTCGCCCACGCAGGAGGCAATCAACGCGCGGCTCGTGGAGTTGGCGCGGCGGGGTCTGCGCGTTCTGCGGCTGAAGGGCGGCGATCCGTTCGTCTTCGGACGCGGCGGCGAGGAATGCATGGCGCTGGCCGAAGCGCGCATCCCCTTCCGCGTGGTGCCAGGCGTGACCGCGGGCATCGGCGGGCTGGCCTGCGCCGGCATTCCGGTGACCCACCGGGGCTTCGGCACCACGGCGACCTTCGTCACCGGACACGACAAGGCCGGCGGGCTGCCGGCCGATCTGGATTGGGACGTTCTGGCCCGGATGCCCGGCGCCCTGGTGTTCTACATGGCGCTCGGCACCATGGAGGCGATCGCGGAACGGCTGGTCGCCGCCGGCAAGCCGGCCATGACGCCGGTCGCCATCGTGTCCAGCGCCAGCACCGAGGCGCAGAGCGTCATCGAGACCAACCTTGCCCATTGCGCCCGCGACGTGGTCCGGCTACAGGCCAGGCGCCCCGCCATCATCGTGGTCGGCGAGGTGGTGCGGCTGCGCGGCTGGATCGCCGAATGGCAGCAGACGGTTGGGCATCCCTTTTCAAAAACCGCCGTGTCGGCGTGAGTGACTGTCGAAGGAGAATGACATGGCGCAAAGGGACAAATCCTTGAAGGCCATCACCGCGAACCGGCTGCGCGACGGCACCGTCGTGTTCCTCGGGGCCAATTCCGCGTGGGTCGAGCGGTTGGCCGACGCCGCGCTGTTCGAGGGCGCGGAAGCCGACGCGCCCCTGGCCGCCGCCAAGGCCCAGGCCGAGCGCGACCAGTTCGGCGTGGACGTCTACGCCTTCGACGTCACCGTCACGAACGGCGAACGCCTGCCCGTGAAGGCCCGCGAGCGCATCCGCGCGCTCGGCCCCTCCGTCCGCACCGACCTCGGCAAGCAGGCTGCGGCCTGACCTCCTCATCAAGGGCGAGTTCCATGAACCACATCGCGCCCGGCGCTCAGGCCGGGGTCTACCGCTACGACGAGATCGACCGCCAGTTCGTGGCGGAACGCGTCGAGCAGTTCCGCGCCCAGGTCGCCCGCCGCCTGTCCGGCGAGCTGACCGAGGAGGAGTTCAAGCCGCTGCGGCTGATGAACGGCCTGTACCTCCAGCTGCACGCCTACATGCTGCGCGTCGCCGTGCCGTACGGCGTCATGACCTCCAAGCAGCTGCGCAAGCTGGCGGAGATCGGGCGCAAGTACGACAAGGGCTACGGCCACTTCACGACGCGCCAGAATCTTCAGTTCAACTGGATCAAGCTGGAGGAAACCCCGGAGATCCTGAACGAGCTGGCCGAGGTGGACATGCACGCGCTGCAGACCAGCGGCAACTGCGTGCGCAACGTCACCACCGACCAGTTCGTCGGCGCCGCCCGGGACGAGATCGTGGACGGCCGCGTCTACGCCGAAATCCTGCGGCAGTGGACGACGCTGCACCCCGAATTCACCTATCTGCCGCGCAAGTTCAAGATCGCCATCATGGGGGCCGAGAGCGACCGCGCGGCGCTGCGCACCCACGACGTGGGCGTGCTCGCCAAGCGCAACGAGGCGGGCGAGCCGGGCTTCGCCTTCTACGTCGGCGGCGGTCTCGGCCGTTCGCCCTTCGTCGGCAAGCTGATCCGCGAGTGGGTGGCCGAGGAGGACTTCGTCGCCTACCTCGAAGCCATCCTGCGCGTCTACAACCAGTACGGCCGGCGCGACAACATCTACAAGGCGCGCATCAAGATCCTCGTCCACGAGCTGGGCCAGGAGAAGTTCACGGCCGAGGTCGAGGAGGAGTTCGCGCGGCTGCGCGGGCCGAAATACCGTCTCGACCCCGAACTGGTCGCGGAGATCCGCAAGCGCTTCGGCGCCCCGGCCTTCGAGACTCTGCCGGCGGTCTCCGACGCCTTCGAGACGGCCAAGGCGCAGAACCCCGCCTTCGCCCGCTGGGTCGGCGTCAACGTGGCCGCGCACAAGGCGCCGGGCTACGCCATCGCCACCATCTCGCTGAAGCCGGCCGGGGGCATCCCCGGCGATGCCACGTCGGAGCAGATGGAGCTGGTCGCCGACCTCGCCGAGCGCCACAGCTTCGGCGAGATCCGCGTCAGCCACGCCCAGAACCTCGTTCTGGCGCACGTCCGCCAGGACGAGCTGTTCACGGTCTGGCAGGCGCTGGAGGCCAACGGCTTGGGCACGCCGAACGCCGGGCTGATCGGCGACATCATCGCCTGCCCCGGCCTCGATTACTGCGCGCTGGCCAACGCCCGCTCGATCCCGCTGGCCCAGGCCATCTCGGAGCGTTTCGCCGATCCGGTCCGCCAGCAGGCCATCGGCGAGCTGGGCATCAAGATCAGCGGCTGCATCAACGCCTGCGGCCATCACCACGTCGGCCACATCGGCATCCTCGGCGTGGACAAGAAGGGCGAGGAATTCTACCAGATCACCGTCGGCGGCGACCCGACCCTGACCATGGCCATCGGCGACATCCTCGGCCCGGCGATCACCGCCGACGAGACGGTGGACGCCATCGACGCCATGGTCGAGGTCTATCTGGCCACCCGCAACGACGGGGAACGCTTCATCGACACGCTGAAGCGCGTCGGCCACGGCCCGTTCAAGGAGAGAGTCTATGCCGCTCATTAAGGACGGCCGCATCGTCGACGACGGCTGGACCCAGATTCCCGATGGCGAGG
>JAEZID010000190.1 GCA_023416195.1 Pseudomonadota bacterium
CAGGGCCTGACCGTCCGCGACGGCACGGGCCTCGCCGTGGGTGGCCACGCCCCGCTCGCCCAGACGGGACAGCAGCGCGGCGGCCAGTTCGGCCTGCACCAGCGCCGGCGCGAAGGGGCCGGGGCGCGGGTCCGGCGCGATGCCGAAGGCGGCGGCGAGGCGGTCGAGCGACGCCTCTTCCGAAGTCGGGTCCAGCGCCGGATTGAGCGCCGCCGCCAGCCGGCCGAGGTCGAGGAACGGCGGCGGCTCCGGTTCCGGCATGCCGGCCCGAACGCAGGCGCGGGCCAGCGCGGCGAGCGCCGTTTCCACCCCGACGCCGACCACCACGCAGCCGCGCAGAGCCTCCGCGATCACCGGCCACGCGGCGTGGAAGGGACGCGCGCCCTCCACCATGGCGGAGGTCACGCCATGGACCGCCGTCGCCTCGGCCGGCACCGGCCCGCCATGGTCCACGAACAGGTCCAGCGACAGGGTGCGGAAGACGCGCGGACCGGCCAGCCGCACCGTGCCGACCGCGACGATGTCCCCGTCGTCCGGGGTGGCCCCGGTGGTGGCGATCCACAGGCTGACCAGCGGCAGGGCCGGCAACGGCTCCTCGTCGCCAAGGTGCGGGCCGCGCGCGGACGGGCGGATCACCGTCCGGTCGCCGCTCAGCAGCCGGAGCCGGTCGACGCCCCGGACCGGAAAGACCAGGACCAGGCCGGCTTGCAGGCCGAGATCCCTGACGCGGACAGGCACCTCCGCCCCCTCCGCGCGGCGCAGGACAGCGGACACGGCCTGCCCGTCCTCGCGCGCCCGCTCGATGGCGCGGAATAGTTCCGGACGGGCCAGCCGGTCGTAAACGTCGCCCCCGGCCTCGACGCCCAGCAGGGCGGAAGCGGCGGCGTTCAGAACCTCGACCCGGCCGAGGTCGTCGATGACCACCACCGGCTCTTCCAGCACGGACACGACGCCGGACAGGCGGTCGCCGGACCGGGCGCGTCCCTGGCGGTCGTGCCGCAGGAATTCCGCCAGCGCGTGGGCGAGGCGCCCGGCCTCGTCGGTCCCGGCGGCTTGCGCGAAGTCCGGCCCGCCGCGCCCGTGCGGCATGGACAGCAGGTCGCGCAGGCGTTCGATGTCGCGGAAATGCCGGCCGAGCCGGGCGAAAACCGCCCACAGCGCGACGACGCCCGCCACGACCACGGCGATGTCCGTGTAGTAGGCGATGGGATCCCCGGCGAGCAGCCGGCTGGCCTCCATCCCAAGATAGGCCAGCGCCAGCCCCGCCATCGCCAGACCCAGCATCACCACACGCCGCGCGCCGCCCGTCATCGGGCCGTCTCCTTTGCCTGCCTACCCGTTGGCGGGGCGACTGTAGCCGTCCCGGCGCCCATCGGGAAGAGAGCGGGCGGGCGACTCCGTCCGCGCCGGGACAGAGCCATCGCAAAGCCGGGTGACACGCGCTTGCGTCGCGCCACCAATCATCAGCGACCGAACGAAAGGCAATCGCCCGGATATGTTGGAGATTCACCACCAAGACACCAAGGCACCAAGTGCATCGTGCCGGCCCTGGCTCGGAACGGGCGGCATGAGCCAAAGATCTTGGTGCCTTGGTGTCTTGGTGGTGAACCTCTATGCGGCCTTACGCCGTCAATTCGCCGCGAAGCAGTAGAGCAGGCCCGCGCCGCCGGTGCCGCGCAGGGCGTCCTGGCTGCAACCGCCGCGCGACAGATGCGAGGAGTTCCAGGACTTGGCCGGCGGGCTGTCGTCCAGGCCGGTGCGGTCGTGGTGGCCGACCATGGCCGCGCCCTCGGTGCCGCTGCGGGTCCAGTTGCCGCAGGTGCGGTCCTCGGCGTCCGCGAAGGCGGTGCCGTCCGGCTGCGAGCCGGTCAGGATGTCGTGCGTGTTGGGGGTGTCGCCGCGTCCCTTCACGGTTTCGCCCTTCTCGTTCGGGGCGGTCTGCTTGGTCAGGTTGTTGGTGCCGTGCAGATCCTCGACGCTGCGGGCGATCACCTCCCCCTTGGCGTTCTGCCAGGGGCCGCGCCCGATGCGGTCGCGGGCGTTCACCGCCGGCTGGCCGCCGGTCGCCTGGGTGCTGAGATAGGCCCGCCAGTTGCGGTTGCCGGCCCCCGCCGCCTGGGCCAGCTGCTGGCAATGGCGGTCGGCCCCTTCCAGCCCGCCGAGGTCGGCGCCCTTGCCGGGGCCGGCGCTGGTGACGAAGAAGCTCATGGCGGCCGCGCCGCTCTGCTGCGCCTGCACCCCGCTGCTCAGGCCAAGCGATAAGAGCACGGCGGCGGTCAGCATCGGGATGCGGGTTGTCCGGTTCATGTCGTTCCTCCCCAAGGTTGTGCGAACCCCATGGGGACGAGGACGCCGGGAGTCGCCGGTTTGTTCCCGCCCTACCGGTCGGCGCCCCTTACAGCTTGGTCCCTACAGCTTGGTCCCTACAGCTTGGCCAGGCCGTCGATGGTGCGCAGGATCGCCGGGCCGATCAGCACGACGAACAGAGGCGGCAGGATGAAGATCATCATCGGCAGCGTCATGATCGCCGGCAGGCGGGCCGCCTTCTCCTCGGCCTTCAGCATGCGTTCGTTGCGCATTTCGGAGGCGAGGACGCGCAGCGCCTGGGCCAGCGGCGTGCCGTAGCGTTCGGTTTGCGCCAGGGTGGTGACCAGAGCGCGCACGCCGTCCAGCGGCACGCGCTCCGCGAAGCCCTGGAGCGCCTTGCTGCGGTCCGGCAGGAAGCCGAGTTCCACCGCCGTCAGCCCGATTTCCTCGGCCAGTTCGGGGCAGCCCTCCCCCACCTCGCGCGCCACGCGGTCGAAGGAGGCGTCGAGGCTGAGGCCGGCCTCCGCGCAGATGACCAGCAGGTCGAAGACGTCCGGCAGGTTGCGCCGGATCGTGGTCAGCCGCCGTTCCGCCACCTTGCGCAGGTAATAGTCGGGCGAGAGCGACCCCAGCAGCATCACCGTCAGGCAGGCGGCGAGCGACTGCGTCTGGTCGAGCGCAAAAGGCTTCAGGACATAGACCACGACGACGGCGACGCCGCCCAGCAGCAGCGGCAGGCACGCCTTGGCGAAAAGATAGACGGTCAGCGCGTCCTTGGCGCGGAAGCCCGCCTGGGACAGCTTGGTCGCCGCGTCCGCCGCCGTCTTGCCGCGCGCCAGCTTCAGCCACTCCACGATGCGGCGCATGACGCTGATCTTCGTGGTCGGCCGTTCGATCTTGCGGGCGGTGCGGGACAGGTCGCCCTTCAGCGCCGCGCGGCGGGCTTGCAGGGACTTCAGCCGGGCGGCCAGGGGATCGCGCTCGACGAAGGCGGACCAGATCAGCAGCACGACGGCGAAGGCCCCGGCGCCCGCGACCCAGGCGGCCAGATCCTCCATCGTCATGCCGGGGATCAGTCCGTCGAGGTCGATCATGGCTCGAAATTCGCCAGCCGGTACATGATGAAGGCGCCGATCGCGATCATCGCCAGCGCCACCGCGCCCATGATCTGGCCGCGCGGGTCGGTCAGCAGCAGCATGATGTAGTCGGTGTTCATCACATAAACGATGCCGAACACCAGGAAGGGCAGCGCGCCGACGATGTAGGCCGATGCCCGCGCCTCCGACGACAGGGCGCGGATCTTGAGCTTGAGCTGGCGGCGCTTGCGCAGCAGGTCGGACAGGTTGCCGAGCGTTTCGGCGAGGTTGCCGCCGGTCTCCCGCTGGATCGCCATGGCGACGACCAGGAAGCGGTATTCCGGCACGTCGATGCGCTTCGCCACGTCCCACAGCGCGGCGTCGAGCGACTGGCCGAGGCGGACGGAATCGCCAACGCGGCGGAACTCGATGCCTGCGGGGTCGGGCAGTTCGCGCCCCACGGCGGAGATGGATTCGGTGACCGGCAGGCCGGAGCGCAGGCCGCGGCAGATCAGGTCGATGGCGTCGGGGAACTGCGCGATGAAGGCGGCGACGCGGCGGTCGCCCATGATCCGGACGGCGATGTGCGGGATGCCCAGCCCGACGACCAGCGCCCCGAACAGCGGCAGCGGCCCCGGCAGGCGCGCCACCTGCGACAGCACGAGCCATGCCATGGCGACGGCCAGCAGGTTGACCACCGCGTACTCGCCCAGCGGGATGCGCCGGCCGGTGCGGTCGAGCCGGTCGCGGATGCGCTCGGGGTTGGGCAGCAGCGTCTTCAGCAGCCGGTCCAGCGTGGGGATGGAGCCGGTGTCCTGCTTCTGAATGCGCACGGGGCCGGCGGCCTTGGCGGCGCCGCGCCCGCGCTGCGCCTGCCCTTCCGCCCCGACGCGGGCGAGGCGGCGCTTCAGCTCCCGGTCGCCGTCGCCGGTGAAGGCCAGCACGAGGAGAAGGACGACGACCACCGCCGCGAGGACGATCAGCCAGACGAGAGGGGGCAGATCGGCCATCTCACATCGCCTCCAGCAAAGCCTTGTCGAGGCCGAAATAGGCGGCCTTCGGCAGGAAGTGCGGGCGCAGGCCGGCGGACCGGAACTCGCCGTAGAGGCGGCCGTCCGGGCGTTCGCCCTGGAAATCGAAGGTGAAGAGGTCCTGCATGGTGATGACGTCGCCTTCCATGCCCACCACCTCGGAAATGGCGGTCACGCGGCGGATGCCATCGCGCATGCGGCTGATCTGCACGATGAGGTCCAGCGCCGAGGCGATCTGCGTGCGCACCGCCTTGGACGGCATGTTCAGCCCGGCCATGCCGAACATGTTCTCCAGGCGGGTCACCGCCTCGCGCGGGCGGTTGGCGTGGATGGTGCCGAGCGAGCCGTCGTGGCCGGTGTTCATGGCCTGGAGCATGTCCACCGCCTCCGACCCGCGCACCTCGCCCAGGATGATGCGGTCGGGGCGCATGCGCAGCGCGTTCTTCACGAGGTCGCGCATGGAGATCTCGCCGTGCCCCTCCAGGTTGGGCGGGCGGGTCTCCAGCCGCACCACGTGCGGCTGCTGCAATTGCAGCTCCGCCGCGTCCTCGATGGTGACGATGCGCTCGCTGTGGTCGATGAGCTGCGACATGGCGTTCAGCAGCGTCGTCTTGCCCGAGCCGGTGCCGCCGGAGATCAGGATGTTCAGCCGGCAGCGCGCGGCGATCTTCATCACCGTGCACATGGCGGCGGAGATGTTCTCCTGCCGCGCCATGGTGTCCAGCGTGATCTTCTTCTTGGAGAATTTGCGGATCGAGATGCTGGGGCCGTCGATGGCGAGCGGCGGGATGATGATGTTGACGCGGCTGCCATCGGCGAGGCGCGCGTCGCACAGCGGCGAGCTTTCGTCGATGCGCCGGCCGATGGCGGTGACGATGCGCGTGGCGATGGCCATGACGTGCGCGTTGTCGCGGAACTGCACGTCGGTGAGCTGGAGCTTGCCCTTGCGCTCGACATAGACCTGCTTGGGGCCGTTCACCATGATGTCGGTGACCGCCTCGTCGGCCAGCAGCGGCTCCAGCGGTCCCAGCCCAAGCATGTCGTCGAGCATGCGCTCGACCAGCTCCTGCCGTTCGGTCAGGTTGAGCTGGAGGCGCTGTTCGCCCAGCAGGTCGTGGATGATGTCGCCGACGTCCCGCGCCAGTTCAGGCCGGCTCGTGGCGACGGCGGCGGCGGTGTCGATGCGCTTCAGCAGCAGCGGCTGGACGCGCTCCTTCGCCTGATCGACGGTGGCCCGGTTGGACGAGGCCATGCGCGCCGTTGGCGCGTCGGCCGGCTTCTCGGGCTCCGGACGCTCCTCCTCCTCGGGCGGGAACAGCGACGCGGTGCTCAGGGAGGGGGGCGCCGGAGGAGTCGCGGCGGGGGCGGACGGCGCGAAGGGCGGGGCGCCCGGCGTGATGCCCACCGCGCGCAGCACGGCGGCCAGATCCGGCTGCCCGCCGGTGACGGCGGGGCTCTGCGGTTCCGGCGGTTCCGGGGCCGGCTCGGGTTCCGGCTCGAAGGCCGAGACGAGCGGCGGGACGGCGGGCGGAGGCTCCGGTTCGGCGTGTGACGGGGCTGGGGGAGGCGGGGCTGGGGGCGACGGGGCCGGGGGCGCGTCCTCGGCGCGGCGCAGCGGCATGGGCACCACCACCGAGCGCACGGCGGCCAGCACCTCGGAATGGTTGACCGGCCGCAGGGCGAGCAGGCCGTTGATGCACACCGTCACCAGATCGCGCTGGTCGAGGAGGTTGAGCTGGAGGCGGTCGCGGGCCAGCAGCTCGACCAGCCCGGCCTTCACCTCGCGCGCCACGTCGCCGCGCGGCATGGCCGCGGCCTGGGCGGGGTCGATGCGCCGCGCCAGCTCCGGCAGGTAGCGCTCGCGCAGGCCGGCGATGCCCTTGGCCCCGCCGCCGGGATCGTCGGGCGGCGCGCCGCCGCTGCCTCCCCGGAAGCCGATCATCATTCACCGTCCCGCTTGAACCAGCCCAGCAGGCCCTTCCTGGCGGGCGCCGGGGCGCCGGAGACCTGCGCGGTCAGCTCGCGCAGCGCCTTCACCACCGCCGAGCCGGGCGAGACCGCGGCCACCGCCTTGCCCTGGTTGGCGGCGGCGCCGACGTTCTTCTCGTCGTCGGGGACCATGTGGGCGATCTTGCCCTGGATGCCGCGCTCGAAGGTGGCGCGGTCCACCTGCGTCTTGCGCGAGCCGCCGGCCCGGCTCGCCACCACCACGCAGGCGGGGCCGCCCAGCACCTTGATGGCGGCGGCGAGGCGCGCGGTGTCGCGGATGCCCGCCAGCGACAGGTCGGAGACCAGGATCACCTGCTCGGCCGAGCCCAGCACCGCCCGGTTGGCCGGCAGCAGGTGGCGCGGAAGGTCGACCACCACCAGCTCGTGG
The DNA here is from genome assembly GCA_023416195.1 of Pseudomonadota bacterium. Classification (GTDB taxonomy): domain Bacteria; phylum Pseudomonadota; class Alphaproteobacteria; order Azospirillales; family Azospirillaceae; genus Azospirillum. Next base: position 6,792 of record JAEZID010000190.1, read on the forward strand.
CTGCCGCGCAGCTCCTCCAGCAGGGCGGAGACGGCGGTCGGGCCGAAGCTGACGGATTCCTCCACCGGCTCCTCGGCGCCCAGCACCGACAGCCGGTCGCTCTCGCTCACCATGGAGCTGGCGATCAGCAGGCTGTCCAGGCGGTTGGGCGTCTCCAGCGCCTCGCGCAGGCCGCGGCCGGGCTCCAGGTCGAGGGCCAGCGTGTCCGTGCCGAAATGAAGGTCGAGGTCGAGCAGCGCCGTCTTGCGCTTGAACTCGTGCGCGGCCAGCCATGCGGCGTTGACCGCCACGGTGCTGGCGCCGACGCCGCCGCGCACGCCGACCACGACGGCCAGCCGGCCGGGCTCGGCCTGGGTCTGCTGGGTGCGCTTCGGCGCTTGCGAGGCGGAGCGGATGACCTGATGCAGCGCCTCCGGCGTCAGCGGCTTCACCAGATAATCGGCCGCCCCGGCCGACAGCAGGTCGCGGTAGAGGTCCACGTCGTTGGCGCTGCCCAGCCCGACCAGCCGCGTGTCCGCCCCTCCCAAAGAGGACAGGCGCGCCACCGTGGCGAAGGGGTTGGCCGTGCCGTCCAGGTCCGCCACCAGAACCTTGGGCGGGGCCAGGCCGCTGCCCAGCATCTCCAGCACGTCGCCGGCCCCGCCGCGCTGGACCACGGCGCCCGACCAGCCCATCTCGCCGGCCACCGCGCGGGCGACCTGATAGGACTCCTCGTCGGCGACGAAGGCCATGAACGCCTCGTGCATGGGCGCGTCCGGCGAGCCTTTGAAGAGGGTCACGACGCCCGCCATGTCACTGGCCTCCCCCGCCGCCGCCGCTGAAGCTCGACCGGGTGCCCTCGCGCCGCAAATCCTTCTCCTCGCCCTTGTGGTAGCGGTCGATGGCGCGCGCCTCGCGCTCGGCGTCGGGCCTGCCGGCGGTCCGCCCCTGCACCAGATCGCGCGGCTCCGCCACCTGGAGCGCGAGGTTGCGGGCCTGCGAGCAGCCGAGCCCGAGGTGCTGGTTGTGCCAGCTGTTGCCGTACGGTTCGGGCGTCGTGGCCGGCGCGGCGCCGCACTCCGGGGCCACCACGACCAGCCGGTCGGGCCGCCCGGCGGCCGGGGCGACGCCGATGGGCCATTCCGGCGTCACCACCGGGTTGGCGACGCAGCCGGCGAGCGCCAAAGCGGCGGCAAGGACGGCGGCGGCAAGGAGGATGGGGGACGCGCGCATTCCGGTCGTCACTCCACGATGAAGCCGGCCGGGCCGGTCAGGCTGGGGCGCGCCGGCGGCTGGGGGCCGGTTCCGGGCTGCGTCAGCCGGCCGAAAAGGACGCGGTCGATGAACTTGGTCGGCGAGAAGGCGTCGGTCGGCACGGCGAGCTGCGACGGGTTGGCGGCCGGGCGCACGATGTAGGGGGTGACGATGATGACCAGTTCGGTCTCGTTGCGCTGGAAGCGGCTGGAGCGGAACAGCGTGCCCAGCACCGGCACGTCGCCCATGAAGGGGAACTTGTCGATCCCCTCGTTCAGGGTGTTCTGCATCATGCCGGCGATGGCGAAGCTCTGGCCGCTGCCCAGCTCGACCGTCGTCTCGGCGCGCCGGGTGCGCAGCGACGGGATGCGGAAGCCCTCCAGCACGATGGCGTTGGAATAGTCCAGCTCGCTCACCTCCGGCCGCACGCGCACGCTGTTGCGGGCACCGGACAGCACCGTGGGGGTGAACCCCAGCGAGACGCCGAACTGCTTGAACTCCAGCGAGATGCGGTCGCGGTCCTGCGGGACCGGCACCGGGAACTCGCCGCCGGCCAGGAAGCTGGCGGTCTCGCCGGAGGTGGCGACGAGGTTCGGCTCGGCCAGCACGGTGATGAGGCCGTCGCGCGCCAGCGCATCCACCAGCCCGTTGACGTCCCAGCGCTCGCCACGGTAGCCGAAGGCCGCGTTCATCATGTCCGCGGTGCGCTGGAAGCCGCCCCCGTCGGTGCGGACGATGTCGGTGAGGCCGGAGGTCAGGCCCAGCGCGTAGCCGGTGCCCACGTTCCCCAGGATCTCCCAGTTGAAGCCGAGGTCCTCGCGGATGTTGCGGGCCACCTCCGACACGCGCACGCGCAGCATGACCTGGGTGCCGCCGGTGATGGTCAGGCGGTTCAGCACCTCGCCGGTCTCGCCGGCGTAGCGCTGGGCGAGGCGGCGGGCGTCCTCCGCCTCCGCGGCGCTGGCGACGCTGCCGGACAGCACCAGCGCGCCTTCGCTGGAGGTGGCGCGGAGCTGCCGGTTGGGGAAGCGTTCGCGCAGCGCCCGTTCCAGCCCGCCGACGTTCTGGGTGACGGTGACGCGCCGGTTGACCAGCACCTCCTCGCGGCCGTTGACGGCGATCAGCGAGGTCTCGCCCGGCTTCTTGCCGAGCAGATAGACCATGGTGGGCGACATCACCTGGAGGTCGGCGATGTCCGGGTTGGCGATGAAGACGCTGGAGGCCGCCTGCGGCAGCTTCACCAGCTGGCCCTTGTCCTGCTCCAGCCGCAGCTGCGAGGTGTCCTGCGCCCGCGCGGGCGCGGCCCAGACCAGGAACGACAGCAGCAGGAAGGCCAGGACACGACGCATCATGATGGAAACCACCGGATCTAGCGCTGGAAGGTGAGTTCCGCAGACGAGGAGCCGCGGATCACCTGCACTTTTACCACTCCCCCGGCGTCGGCGCTCGGCGAACTTTCTGGGACCAGTGCGGCCGGCTCCGCCCCGAAGGCGCCGGTCACCGCGCGGCTGAGGTCGTGGTCCCAGGTGATGGTGTGCGTCGGGCGCGCCGCAGCCCCCGACGCCGTGATGGCGGCGTCGATGAGCGCCTCAATCGCGGCGTCGGGGGCGGCGTCGGTG